>NZ_CP032099.1:1500000-1800000 GCF_003544835.1 Aliarcobacter skirrowii CCUG 10374
TTTTTCATAAAGTGATATTTTTATTTCAATATCTAATAGTAGAAACAAAATCTCTCTTTTTTCAAATTTTTTAAAATTTATATGTTTTACAAAATTATGTTTAAAATTTAAAATATCAAAATCTTCACAAACAGCCAAAGTCAAAGATATACCATCTTCATAAATTGGTACTATCTCATTTTTTAAGAAAAATTCAACACCATATTTAGTAAATATTGAAAAATCTATTTTAGTTTTTAAAAGAGTCATATTGATGCACCTTTAGTTCTAATTTTTGATTTTCAAACTCCAATAAAACACTATTGTTATCTGAAATTTTTACTCTAAAATGTTTATAAAAACTATCATTTTCTATCCAAATATTATCTATTAAAACAAAATTTCCAACAATCGCAGTAAGATTTGGTATCTTACTTTTTAAATCCTTTTTATCGCTTTTTTCTAAAATTAAATCTCTTATAATATTTTGTTTATTTTTTATATAATATTTTGAAAAATCTATATTTAAATCAAAAAAATAGTCATCAGATTTAATTTTTTTTAGACTAAAACTACTTATATTTGAGAAGTCATTAAATTTTTCAATATCTATTAAAAACTTAATCAAACTATTTTTTGATGATTTTGCAACCACTCTAATCTCATCTTTAAAATTCTCTATTTTTTGAATAAAAACTTTGTTTTCATTTGCTATTTCGCCAATTTGTTTTGATATCTCTATTAATGGTGTACTATTTTTCTTATTTAAAATATCATAAATTTTAGAATCTTTCTCTTCTAAACTATTTTTAAAAACAACATTATTAAAAATAGCAAATATTAAAAAAAATATTAAAATAGGAAGTAATACTAGCTGTATTTTTGTTTTTATTTTGCTATTAATGAAGCTATTATTTAGATAATTTAACATCTATTGTTGCCCTAAAGATATCTTTATCATCTAAAAAATTTATTGAACTTTGCTCTATTTTGTTAAAACTATTTAAAAAATTATTAATATTATCTTTATTTGGAGATTCAACAACAATTTTTGCAAAATCTGTTTTATAATCAAAAATAATAATATCAACAAAGGTAGAGTTTGCATCTTTTAAAGTTTTATAAAATCTATCTTCAAAACTAACAAACTCATGATTTTTTAATATCATATTTGGATCTATATTTTTTAAAGCAAAATCTTTTTCATACTCATTTTTAAAATAACTTATTGAAAAAATTGTAAAAATAAAAATATATAAAACAAAAAGATAAAAACTAAAATCTTTTGATAAATTGACTCTTTTTAACTCCTGCTTATAGCTCTTTTTTGATTTTCTTAAAAAATCATCTTCTAGGATTTTTAAATCATCTTTTGATAAATTTTTTATATATTTAAAATCTATATTGAATTTTTTATCTAAAAATGTTAAAAGTTCAGAGTTTTCAATTTTTTGATTTATTTTTTGAAGGTAGTATAGTTTTTTATCTTTAAAAATTACAAAAAAATTCTCGCAAATAAATAAAGAAAATCCTATAAAATCGAACTCCTTTATCTCTTTTATAATCTCATACTCAAAATATTTAAAAGATTTATCCATAATAAAGAGTTGATACTCTTTTGTTTTTTCGACAAAATTTATATAAATTTTCTGATTTTTTTCAATTTTTATATTTTTTAGGTTTAAATTTGTTGATATATAATCTTTTAGAAAATTATCATTTATCTTCTCTTTTACCTCAAAATCAACAATAGTTATATCTAAAACTGTTGCGATAAAAGACAATTTAAACCCCCTTAAAAAATAAGTTTAACTATCGAATTCATACCCCATAGATTTTAAAGCATCTTTATTTTTTGTCCAATTTTTCTTTACACTAACAAATAACTCAAGAAAACATTTTTTACCACTAAGTTTTTCAATTTTTAATCTTGAAGCTTTCCCAATTCTTTTGATTGCTGTTGCATTTTGACCAATAATCATACCTTTTTGGCTATCTTTTTGAACAATAATTTTTGCTTTTATTACATCAACATTTGGTTTCTCTTCAATTTTATTTATCATAACATCAGCTTCATAAGGAATCTCATCACTAATATTTTCAAAGATAGCCTCTCTAATAAACTCTTTGTATATATCTCTTAAATGTTCTGTTGTGATAATCTCTGGATCAAATAAATATGGATGAACTGGTAAATATTTTACAACCTCATCTAAAATATCAGATTTTTTAGTAGCTTTTTTTATAGATATTGGAATAATTGCCTCATATTTATCACTATATTTTTCATACTCTTTAAGTTTGCTCATAAGCTCTTCATTATTTACAAAATCTATTTTTGTAAGAAGTAAAATATGTTTTGTATTTTTTTTATTTTTCTCTAAAAAATCTTCATAATATTTTAAACTATCAGTTACTGGAGCTAAAAAAAGTATCAAATCACAATCTCCAATAGCTTTTAGTGCTTCATCAAGCATAAATTTGTTTAAAAGTTTTTCTGTCTCATGAATTCCTGGAGTATCTACAAAAACAATCTGGTCATCTTCGTGCATAACTATAATATTTGATCTTTTTCTAGTTGCATTTGCTTTGTGTGAAACCATAGCAATCTTTTCACCAACAAGCCAGTTTAAAAGTGAACTTTTACCTGCATTTGGTCTTCCTACAACTGAAACATATCCGCATTTTGTCATTAATTTGCCTTTTTTAATAAATAGTTATAATAGTAACATAATTTTAATTTCAAAATTAAGAAAAACTCCATTTATAACTACCTTCTTCTAAAATTTAAACTTTTTAATAAATCACTTTTAGTAATAAGTTCATTATTATTTATATCAGCAATAGTTCTTGCCACTTTTAAAACTTTATTTATACTTCTAAAAGATAAGCAGTAGTTAATTCTTGCTTTTTCAAGTATTTGCTTACTCTCATCATCTAAAATACAATATTTTTTTATATCCTCATCATTAAGTTTCCCATTTAACTCTTTTTGTCCTCTTTGCTTTTGTTTAATAAAAGCATTTATAACACTTTCATGAAGCTCTTTAGAGCTTACAATATTTTTATTATCATTAAAACTATCATTCATAACTAAATATAGATCAATCCTATCCAAAAATGGCTCGCTAAGCCTATTTTTATATCTTTGTATCTCTAAGCTATTACATCTGCACTCTTTTACACTTGAAAGTAAATTTCCACAAGGACAAGGATTAAGTGCTGCTACAAATATGAACTTTGTCTCATAAACTATTTTGTTATTTACCCTTGATATTAATATTTTATTATCCTCAAGTGGCTCTCTTAATGCTTCTAAAATATGATTTGGAAAGTGTGGTAATTCATCAAAAAATAAAATACCATTGTTGCTAAGTGCAACTTCTCCCATAGAGTTTGAACCGCCCAAAATTGAAGATTTTGTTGCAGTGTGATGAGGATTTCTAAAAGCTCTTATTGGTTTAAAATCAACTTCAAGCATATCAAGAGCTTGAAGTTTTGCTTTCTCTAAAATCTCTTCTAAACTCATAGGAGTTAAAATATACTGTAACCTTTTTGCAATCATAGATTTACCACAACCTGGACTGCCTTCCATAATAAAATTGTGATTCCCAGCAGCACAAATAATAGCTGCATACTTAGCCATATCTTGACCTAAAATATCACTAAAATCATTTAAATAGCTCTCATCATAGTAGTAAGTTTCATCATTTATAATAATTTTTTTATATGGTAAAATCTCATTTTGATATAAAAATTGCTCTTTTTTATCACTTTTTACAAAATTTATAGCATCATTTAAATTATCAACAACAAAAATCTCAATATTTGGAATATTTGCCAACTTTTTTGCACTCTCTTTACAAACAGCAACTTTTTTTAGCTCTCCTTGTTTTGCTAATGACAATACTATTGCAAATATGTGATTTGTATCTTTTACTTTACCATCAAGTGCTAACTCTCCAAAGAAAAATATATCATCAAAAAATAGCTTTGTTTCATTAAAAAGTGCAACTTGTAAAGCTATTGCTAAATCAAAATGTGTTCCCCTTTTACTCAATTCAGATGGTGAGAGGTTAATTGTTATTTTTAGAGGAGGAAATTTATAATCATTTGTTAAAAGTGAAGATTTAACTCTATCTTTTGACTCATTTATACTTGCACTTACCATTCCTACTATTGTAAAACTTGGCATTCCTCTTGTAAATGTTGATTCAACATCAACTACAGTTGCATCAATTGAAGATAGTGTTGCAGATTTTATAACTTTCATTATAGCCTCTTTAAGATTTTTTTGATTTTACAATATTTAAATAAATAATGCAAAAATGTATTTTTTATGATAGAATTTACACCTAAATCTTAATTTGGGCTAAAGGGGAAAATATGTCTACAAGTAAGAAGCTTTTTTTGACTATGTTTTTTAACATAATAACTTTGGTTTTTATAATTTCTATATCATTTTTTATTGCTAAAAAAAATATTGAACTTATCATTAACAAAGATTTAGAAACTCTTGGTGAGTCAATATACTCTTTAAGCTCTTTATATGCAAAAAATGATCCAAAAGGTTATGAAAAAGATGAGTTTAAAAATGCTATAAAAGCGATAAAAATTGGTAAAAGTGGTTATATATATTTTGTAGATAAAGATGGAAATATTACAATACATCCAACTATTGAAGGGAAAAACCTATCATCTTTAGATTTTATTAAAACAATAACTTCAAGTAATGAAGGAAGTGGCATAATAGAGTATTACACAGATGTAACAAATCAAGATAAAATCATATATTACAAATACATTCCTGAGTGGGAAATGTGGCTGGTTCCAGGTATAAACAAAGAGGACTATTTAGAAGATATATATTTTGAGTTCTTTTATAAAATTGTCCTTCTTGGTGCTTTAATTATTATTTTACAACTTTTTATATTTTTCTTTATTGCAAAAGGAATCACAAACAGAATAAAAGAGTTTTCTATGCACTTTAGAGAGTTTATAAATTTTATTACATATAAACAAAATAGAATTGATAAACGAGAGATAAAAGGTGATTGCGAATTCTCAACAATGACAAAAGATATCAATAGTGCAATTGATGAGTTTGATAATAAATTTAAAATTGATATGAGAGTTATTGGAGAGAGTGTTTTAACTTTTGATAAATTAAGAAAGGGTATATTTAGTTGTAGAGTAAAATCAGATAGTTCTAATCCTATGATTAATACATTGAAAAATACAATTAATGAAGCTATTGATGACTTAGAAACTTATATGAAAGATATTGAAAAAGTTCTTAAATCTTATAGTTTAAATGATTATAAAGATAGACTAAAAATTAGTAAGCAAATATCAAATCCATCGAACTTATTACAAGTTATGGAGGGTGTTAATAGTTTGGGTGATACTTTAGCAACTCAAGCTAAAAATGGACTTGAAGATGGAAATGTATTAGAAAATAATTCACAAACATTAAAAAACTCACTTGAGAATTTAAGTTCAAAAATTACAAAACAGATTGAGAGTTTAAGAGAGACAACAGTAGCTGTACAAACAATTTCAGAAATTACAAAAAATAACTCTAAAAATACTAATGAGATGTCAAATCTAGCAGAAATTGTAAAACAAGCCGTTGAAGATGGTTATAAACTTGCAAACCAAACAACTCTATCTATGGATGAGATAAATGCTAAAGTTACAGCTATAAACGAAGCAATTACAATTATTGATCAAATAGCATTTCAAACAAATATTTTAAGCCTAAACGCTGCAGTTGAAGCGGCAACTGCTGGAGAAGCTGGTAAAGGTTTTGCAGTTGTTGCTGGTGAGGTGAGAAATCTAGCAAATAAAAGTGCAGAAGCAGCAAATGATATAAAAAATCTAGTTGAATTAGCTAATTCAAAAGCCTATGAAGGAAAATCAATATCTAGCAAAATGCAAGATGGATATAAAGCTCTACATTCTCATATATCACAAACTTTAAAAATTATTCAAAGCGTAAGTGATGCAGCAAATGAGCAAATGGTTGGAATTAATCAAGTTAATGAAACTATTACTATTTTAGATCAAATATCAAAAGAGAATGAAAAAGAGACAATACTTATAAATGATATATCAAATGTAGTTTCGCAAATGGCGGCTGAAGCATTAGAAGATGCTAAAAGTAAAAAGTTTTAAAGGATAATCTATGAGCAATAAAGAGAAAATTTTAGATGATTACGCGTTTTTAGTTAGCGAAACTGATGAAAAAGGTGTTATACGATTTGCAAACAGAGATTTTTGCAATATTGCTGAGTATGAAATTGAAGAACTAATTGGAAAACCTCATAATGTTGTAAGACATAAAGATATGCCAAAAGTTGCATTTAAAGATCTTTGGGAAACAGTTAAAAAAGGTAATATTTGGACAGGTTATGTAAAAAATGCTACAAAAAATGGTGACTTTTATTGGGTTTTTGCAACTGTTTATCCATTTATTTCATGCGATGGAACAAAAGGTTATCTATCTTGTAGAAGAAAAGCTTCAAGAGATGAGATTGAAAAAATGTCAAAAATTTATGAAGAGCTTATAAAACAAGAGTAAGTTAATTTAATATTACTAAGATATAATTTCAACAAAAATAGGAATTTTTATGTCAGAGATGATAAATTGTCCAGATTGTGGAAATGAAATCTTATCACAAATGGGTACAATTTGCCCAAACTGTAAATATACAGTTGGTTATTTTAATGGTGAAAAGAGAAGAAAAAATTATGGAAGATTTTTTGCTTTAACTATTTTTGCTCCATTTTTCTCAATTTTTACTGTTATTTTTACTCAAATAAATATTTATAGTTTTATAGCAGCAACTATTTTAGCAATTTATTTAGCATATAAATCTTGTCCGATAAATTTTAAAGATGTTTTTGTAACACTATTTGAAAAGTTTTTTTTCTGGTCTGTTTGGATTTTTATGAATAGTTTTTTATTAATTTTAATATTAAATATTATAAGCAAGAGATTATAAAAATAGTTAACTATTTTTTAGTCTTTTTTCTATTTTTATACTCTTTTTCAAATTTTTGTCTTTTTATAAAAGATAAATTTTCTATAAAAACATGCCCAGATAAGTGCTCCATCTCATGTTGCCAAGCAACAGCTAAAAAATCTTCGCACTCCATAACTTGTTTTTCTCCAAATCTATTAAAATACTCAACAATAATATGCTTTGCTCTGGTAATATCTTCATAAAATCCAGGAACACTTAAGCATCCCTCTTGGTAAACTTGAACTCCATCTTTATGAGTAATTACTGGATTTATAGCCTCTATTAAATCATTTTTATCTTGTACATCATCTTGATTTGGAAGGTTTATTATAAGAACATTTAAAGGAACAGCAACTTGAATAGCAGCAAGTCCAACTCCAGAAGCATTCATCATCGTTTCATACATATCATCTAAAAGAGTGTGAAGTTCGCTATCAAACTTCACTACATCCTTTGATTTTGTTCGAAGTAATTTATTTGGATATGTAATTATCTCTCTAATCATCTATATCTCTTAATTGTGTCTTTCAATAACTTTATCAACAAGTCCATAATCACAAGCTTCTTGAGCACTCATAAAATTATCTCTATCTGTATCTTTTTCAATAGTTTTAACATCTTGACCAGTTTGAGAAGCCAATATAGAGTTCAAAGTATCTTTTAATCTTTGAATTTCTCGTGCTTGAATTTGAATATCAGTTGCCTGACCACGTGCGCCACCAAGTGGTTGATGAATCATAATTCTTGAATTTGGTAGAGAGTATCTTTTACCTTTTGTTCCTGAACTAAGTAAAAAAGCTCCCATAGATGCAGCTTGACCAATACAAATAGTACAAACATCTGGTTTTATGTAGTTCATAGTATCAAATATTGACATTCCACTTGTCACAACTCCACCTGGAGAGTTTATATATAAATATATATCTTTTTCTGGATCTTCAGCTTCTAAGAAAAGAAGTTGTGCAACAACTGTTGAAGATACTGCATCATTTATCTCTCCACTAAGCATGATGATTCTATCTTTTAAAAGTCGTGAATAAATATCATAACTTCGTTCACCTCGACCAGTTTTCTCAACTACATATGGTATATAACTCATCATTTATCCTAAAAATTATTTTGCTTTCTCATCAAAAAGTTTAGCAAGAACTTTCTCTTCTATCATTGACATTTTAATAGCAGGTAAATACCCAGCTTGTTGATATTGCTTAATTAACTCTTGTGGATTTTGTCCCATTTGTAAAGCTTCAAAATATAAAATTTGTGTAACTTCTTGATCATTTACTTCAACTTTTTCAGCTTTTGCTAAAGCATCAACAATAAATGTTGCTTTTACAGAATTAACAGCATCTTCTTTTAACTCTTCTCTTATTTTTTCAATTTTAGAAGCATCTTCTTTTAACTCATTGATTTGCTCTTCTGTAAAACTTCTTATTTTATTATTAAGTGCAAAATTAATCTCTTGCTCAACAACAGTTTTAGGTAGTGCAAAATTAATATTTTTTACTAAATTTTCAATAAACTTTGGTTTTAAATCTTCTCTATAGTAAGTAGCTTTTTCACCAGCAACCATCTGCTCTTTTATTCTATCTCTTAAAGTATCAACTGTTGCATCTTTTTCATTTGGAAGCATTTGTTTAGCAAACTCATCAGTAATTTCACCAGCTTTTCTCTCTTGAATTTCGTGAAGTTTTACTTTAAATACAGCCTCTTTTCCAGCTAAATCTTTTGCTTGATACTCTTTTGGGAAAGTTACAACTACATCTTTCTCTTCTTCATATTTCATACCAATAACTTGATCTTCAAATCCTGGAATAAATGAACCTGTTCCTACTTGTAGTGGATACTTTTCAGCTTTTCCACCTTCAAATGCAACACCATCTACAAATCCTTCAAAATCAATAACTGCAAAATCACCATCTTTTACTGCTCTTTTTCTTGCAATTTTTGTCAAAGGTGCTGATTGACTTGCAATCTCTTCTATTCTTTCATCAATTTTTTTAGCATCAATCTCAATAGCTTTAACATCTGGTAATAGTTTTTTGTAATCACCTAAATCAATATTTGGTTTTGTAGCAACTGATATTTCAACTTCAATATCTCCATTATCTTTTTTATCAAATTTTGAAATAGTAGGCTCTCCGATTAGATCTTCATTTTTAACATTAAGCTCTTTTAATCCACTATTTAAAACATCTCGAATAGCTTCACCTTCAGCATCTTCTAAAAGTTTATCAGCATATCTTTGTTTTACAACTGCAACAGGAACTTTTCCTTTTCTAAATCCTTGAATATTCATAGTTTTAGCTGCTTGTGTAGCAACCTTATCAAGTTTTTTTTCAATGTTCTCTTTTTTTAATGTAGCAACTATCTCAATATTTGCTTCATCAACTCTATTTGTTTTAAATTCCATTAAATTTACTCCGAATTTTTAAATTTAGCAAATATTTTATCTAAAAGTTTATAAGGTTTTTATTAAGGTAAAAATAGCAAAGACAAAAGAGATTAATAATCTTTTGTCTTTCTCATTTGAAGTAACTCTTTTTGAACAGATATATTTACCTCTTCATTTGGTTCAAAATTTAAAGCATAATTTCTTCCATCATAATCAACAGAGTTTAATATAATTTTTAAAGCTTCAATTCTTGATAGATGTTTATTATCGCTTCTTACAATATGCCATGGTGCACTTCTTGAAGTAGTTCGTCTTAGCATTTCATATTTTTTCTCACTAAACTCATCCCATAAATCTTGAGCTTGCATATCAACTTCAGAGAATTTCCACTGTCTTAATGGATCATTAATTCTTCTATCAAATCTTCTTTTTTGTTCCTCTTTTGAAACAGAAAAATAAAGTTTGATTAAAATCATTCCTTGTCTTACTAAATCTTGCTCAAAATTCACAATATCTTCCATAAAAATCTCATGCTCTTCGGGTGTACAAAATCCAAAAACTGGCTCAACCATTGCACGATTGTACCAACTTCTATCAAATAATACTATCTCTCCGCCAGTTGGAAAATGTTCAATATATTTTTGCATAAACCACTGATTTCTTTGAGTCTCTGTTGGTTTACCAAGAGCTACAACCCTATAGTGCTTATTATTCATATATCTAGTTATTCTTCTAATAGCCCCACCTTTTCCAGAAGCATCTCTTCCTTCAAAGATAATAATCATTCTTTTATTCTCTTTTTCAAGCCAATCTTGAAGTTTAATTAACTCAATTTGATATGGTTTTAACTCTTGTAAATCATAGATTTTTTGAATACCCTCTTCTAAAATTTCAGGTTGTATTGATTTGTAATTTTTTAAAATAGATTTAAAAAATTCATTCTCTTCTTTTAATTTTTTAATCTCTTCACTAAAACTGTTTTTATTTACAGAAGAGTTATCTTTCGTTGCTTTTTGAGTTATTTTTATATTTTGCTTAACATCTTTTAATATCGAATCTTTAAAGTTTTCCATAAGTCTGTTTGCACCATCAAGAGTAAGTTTATCTCTTTTTTCATAACCCAATACTTTGACATATCTTTTTTTATCATACTGAAATCTAGCAATATATTTCTTTCCAAACCTTGGATGAGAATCTTTTGATATATATAATCCACTATAACTTGTTATGTCAAAATCACTTAAATTCATCTATTTCCTTTTGAAACTTCTTGATTAAACTCCATATTTTCTATCTCTACTGCACCATTTAAAATAATTTTTCTATCAATTTTTAAAATATTATCATCTTTAGTTTTTTTATCATAAGATAGTGCATTTAAAATATGTCTAATACAATTTAATCTAGCTTTTTTCTTATTATCACTCTTTACAATTGTCCAAGGAGCAACAGGAGTATGAGAAGCTCTTAACATAGAGTATTTTGCAACTGTATACTTATCCCAAACTTTTTGAGCCTCTTTATCCATTGGAGATAATTTATACTGTTTTAAGGGGTCACTATCTCTTTTTTTTAATCTTTTTTCTTGTTCTGATTTTGAAACAGAAAAATAAAACTTAAATAATATAACCCCTGATTCAACAAGCATTTTTTCAAACTCTGGAACATCTTTTAAAAATTGCAAATGTTCATCTTTTGTGCAAAATCCCATAACAGGTTCAACTCCTGCTCTATTGTACCAACTTCTATCAAATAAAACTATCTCTCCAGCACTTGGAAGATGCTGTACATATCTTTGAAAATACCATTGTGTTTTTTCAACATCACTTGGTTTCTCTAAAGCAACAACTCTTGCTCCTCTTGGATTTAAGTGCTCTGTTATTCTTTTTATTGTTCCACCTTTTCCAGCAGCATCTCTACCTTCAAAGATTGCCAATACTTTTAAACCTTTTTCTTTAACATAATTTTGAAGTTTCAATAGCTCAATTTGCAAAAGTGTAAGTTGTTTTTGATACTCTAATGTATCTTTTTTTATCCAAACTTGAACTTTTGTTTCACCATCTTGAACTTTCTCTTTTAACTTTTTTCTAGGTCTAGTTTTATCCACTCCATGAGGAATATCATCTTTTGTATCAATTACTGAATTATCATCCTCAAATGCGTGTCTAACTAAGCTTCTATCGTGTCCCATATACGTTCTCCCTATGTAATTTTATCAAGATAATCTTGATTTGTAATCATTATATCCAAAGTTTTTTATAATTTTATAATTATTATCTTTAGTTTTTATAACAATTGATGGTAATTTTATACCATTAAAAGTGGTTGTTTTTACCATTGTATAATGAATCATATCTTCTAAAATTATCTTATCACCCACTTTTAAAGGTTCATCAAAAGAGTAATCTCCAATAATATCTCCAGCCAAACAAGTATTTCCACCTAATCTATATGTATATTTTTTCTCAAATGCTACTGCACTATTTCTAATCATTGCACGATATGGCATAGCTAAAGTATCAGGCATATGAGCTTCTGCGCTTGTATCAAGAATTGCTAAATCCATTCCATTATTAACAATATCAAGCACAGTTGCCACTAAATAACCAGTTTGCCAACCAACTGCTTCACCTGGTTCCATATAAACTTCAAGATGAGGATATCTTGATTTAAAATCTTTTAAAAGATTAATCAATCCCTCAACATCATAATCAGCTCTTGTAATATGATGACCTCCTCCAAAATTTACCCATTTTAATTGAGAAAAATATTGAGAGAAATTTTTTTCAAAATTTATTAAAGCACCCTTTAAAGCATCTACATTTTGTTCACAAAGTGCGTGAAAATGGAACCCTTCTAGATATTGTAGTTGTGATTCATCAAAATTTGCTTTTGTAATACCAAGTCTTGAATTTGGAGCACAAGGATTATATAAATCTACTTCAACACTTGAATACTCAGGATTTAATCTCACTCCTAAAGATACTTTTTTAAAAGCTTTATCTTTATATCTTTTTAACTGATTAAATGAGTTAAATATTAAATGATTTGAGATAGATATAATTTCATCTATCTCTTCATCTTTAAAAGCTGGACTATATGTATGAACTTCTTTTCCAAACTCCTCTTTCGCTAAAAGTGCTTCATGAAGACCAGAAGCACAACAACCTTTAAGATATTTTTTACATAAATCAAAAGTTGAATGCATAGCAAAACCTTTTAAAGCTAAAAGAATTTTAACTCCTGTTTCATCTTGAACTCTTTTTAAAAGTTTTAAATTTTTTTCTAAAAGTTCCTCTTCACAAACATATGCAGGGCTTGGAAGCTTTTCAAAGCTATCAACTACTTCATAATTTTTATTCATAACTATTTCACATCAAGTTCAAGTATTTTCCAAGGAAGACCTTGAGTCATTAGCTCATCCATAAATGGTTTTGCATCAAACTCTTCTATATTAAATACACCTTTGTTTTTCCAAATACCTTTATATAAAAGTTTTGAACCAATCATTGCAGGAACTCCTGTTGTATAAGAAACCGCTTGTGCTCCAGTTTCTCTATAACACTCTTGGTGATCACAAACATTGTAGATGTAAACTTTTCTTGGTTTTCCATCTTTAATTCCTTCAATAATACATCCAATATTTGTTTTTCCAACAGTTCTAGGACCCAAACTTGCAGGATCAGGTAATAAAGTTTTTAAAAACTCTATTGGAATGATTTTTTGTCCTTGGTGTTCTACTGGCTCAATTCCTAGCATTCCAACATTTTGTAAACAATTCATATGTTGAATATAAGAGTCTCCAAAAGTCATAAAAAATCTAATTCTTTTTAAACCTTTAATATTTTTAGATAATGACTCTAACTCTTCGTGATAAAGTAAGTATGAAGCCTTTACTCCAATTTCTGGATAGTCATGATCAACTCTAATTTCAAGTGGTTTTGTCTCAATCCACTCTCCATTTTCCCAATATCTTCCATTTGCACTTACTTCTCTAAGATTTATTTCTGGATTAAAGTTTGTAGCAAAAGCATAACCATGATCACCTGCATTACAATCCATAATATCTATATAGTGAATCTCATCAAAAAGATTTTGTTCTGCATATGCACAAAATACTCCTGTAACACCTGGGTCAAATCCTGAGCCTAAAAGTGCCATAATTCCAGCTTCTTTAAATTGAGCATCTCTTTCCCATTGAAGTTTATATTCAAACTTTGCTTCATCTGGATGTTCATAATTTGCTGTATCAACATAATCAACTTTACATTTTGTACAAGCATCCATAATTGTTAAATCTTGATATGGTAAAGCAACATTTAGAACTAATTTTGGATTTACTTTTTCAATTAGTTTAACAAGTTCATCAACACTATCTGCATCTACTTGTGCAGTATCTATCTTTACACCTTGATTTTTCAAAATATAATCTGCTATTGCATCACATTTGCTAAGAGTTCTAGAAGCTAATGTTATTTTTTCAAAAGTATCAATATTCATAGCACATTTTACAGTTGCAACTTGACTAACACCACCTGCTCCAATTATCAAAATCCCTTTTTTGCTCATTATAAATTCTCCAAAAATTTTAATATAAACATCATTATATCTTTTTATAGTTTTAACTTTACTTTTTTAATATTTTTGGTTACAATCTCGTTTCAATATGGGGATGACTTGGTATCGATTAGAGTAGCAAGTATTAGTTGCATGTCGGCCTGAACATGCCGTTACGCGGTTCATTTTTTTTAGACGCAAATAATACAAATTACGCTCCAGCTTACGCTAAAGCTGCGTAAGTTTAACAACTTATTGACTCGCCTTTAGGCTTGAGTCTTTGGAGACTGGCACTACAGATTCTATCTATGTAGGTAAATGCTGGTTCACAATAGATAGATTATCTTTAAGGAGTTGATTGAAACTTAAAGAGAAATTTTAAATCTTAGCTTTATAATTGCTTTTGGAAGTTGAGCTGTTATAAAGTGAAATTTTTCAACTTTGCTAAACATGTAGACGCTAATATGAGCTATTTTAAGACTGCGGTTCGATCCCGCACATCTCCACCAATACATTCTAAAACTTATATTTATAGAACTAACTGTACTCTTTCTACTAAAAATATGTAAAATTTATTATAAAAACCAAAAAAAGATAGAGGAATAAAGAGAATAGATCGAAAAAGAGAAGATGATAAAGAGAGGGAGAGTTTTAAAAACTCTCCTTTCCTCTAAAAAATAAAAAGATAACACTGTAAGATGATAAGAGATATATCACTTAGAAGAGTTATTTGTATTTTTATCTTTTATAGAGTTAGTGTTGTTGGATTTAGAATAAGAAGGCTTATTCGATTTATCTTTTTTTTTGTTAGATTCAATTTGAGCTTTAATGTTGTTAATTAAAGTTTCACCAAATCCTTTAACATTTTTTAGATCATCAGGATTAGAGATAGTGTTGTTTTTTCTATACTCAATAATAGCATCAGCTTTTTTATCACCAACACCTTTAAGATTCATTAACTCCATTTTAGAAGCAGTTTGAAGATCAATTGCACCTAAAAAAATAGTAAAGAATAAAGCTAAAATAGCAACAAGTTTTTTCATATTAACCCCCTTTTAATAAAATGTAAAAGAGTATAACATAAAAAATAGTTAAAATAAATATAAAAATCAATAAAGATAGATAAAAAAAGCCTTCACCTAAACACTTGGAGGTAAGTGAATAGATAAAGGCTTGAATAAATACTCAAGAGCTGGCAGCGACCTACGTTTCCACCGGGGGACCCAGCAGTATTATCGGCGATGAAGTGCTTGACTACCAGGTTCGGAATGGGACTGGGTATTTCCACTTCTCTTTAGCCACCAACAAGTTGAGTGAAAAAAGTAAATAATAAATACTCTTTGCACTCAACTCAATTAGAGTTAAGAAAAAATAATGCTAAAGTCTTGGCTCTTAAAAAAATTTGCATTTTTTCAAGTAAACGCCTTTTTTTCTTTCTAAAAAAATAAACACAATTGTCTATTAAACATAAAAAGATATGCTTAATAAGATAGTAAACCAAAGAAAATTGTTAAAAATAAGCCAAACGTTCTATTAGTACTGGTCAGCTAAAGGGCTTACACCCATTACACATCCAGCCTATCAACCAGCTAGTCTTGCTGGGAACTTCAGGGAAAGTTCATCTTAGAGTTGGCTTCGAGCTTAGATGCTTTCAGCTCTTATCACATCCCAACGTGGCTACCCAACGATGCTCTTGGCAGAACAATTGGTACACCAGTGGTTGGTTCATCCCGGTCCTCTCGTACTAGGGACAAATCTCTTCAACTTTCCTACGCCCACGGAAGATAGGGACCGAACTGTCTCACGACGTTCTGAACCCAGCTCGCGTACCGCTTTAAATGGCGAACAGCCATACCCTTGGGACCGACTACAGCCCCAGGATGCGATGAGCCGACATCGAGGTGCCAAACCTCCCCGTCGATGTGAGCTCTTGGGGGAGATCAGCCTGTTATCCCCGGCGTACCTTTTATCCTTTGAGCGATGGCCCTTCCACGCAGAACCACCGGATCACTATGACCGACTTTCGTCTCTGTTCGACTTGTAGGTCTCACAGTCAAGCTAGTTTATGCCATTATACTCAACAAGCGATTTCCATCCGCTTTGAACTAACCTTTGTAAGCCTCCGTTACTATTTAGGAGGCGACCGCCCCAGTCAAACTACCCACCAGACATTGTCCTGAATGAGGATAACTCATCGCAGTTAGTAACTCAAATATTCAAGGGTGGTATCTCAAGGATGGCTCCGACTCTACTTGCGTCTAGTCATCATAGCCTCCCACCTATCCTGCACATGAATATCCAAGCTACAGTGTCAAGCTGTAGTAAAGGTGCACGGGGTCTTTCCGTCTTTCCGCGGGTAGGAGGAATTTTCACCTCCACTACAATTTCACTGGATCCCTCTTTGAGACAGCTCCCATCTCGTTACGCCATTCATGCAGGTCAGTATTTAACTGACAAGGAATTTCGCTACCTTAGGACCGTTATAGTTACGGCCGCCGTTTACTCGGGCTTCGATCAAATGCTTCGCTTGCGCTGACATCATCAATTAACCTTCGAGCACCGGGCAGGCGTCACACCTTATACATCCACTTACGTGTTAGCAAAGTGCTGTGTTTTTGGTAAACAGTCGGGAGGGACTCTTTGTTGCAACCTCTTTAGCTTTTTGAAGCAAGTTCATATACCAAAGTAGGCACACCTTATACCGAAGATACGGTGCTATTTTGCAGAGTTCCTTAAAGAGGGTTCTTCCACGCGCCTTAGAATACTCATCCCACCCACCTGTGTCGGTTTACGGTACGGGCAACATATAATAAACTTAGTGGCTTTTCTTGGCACGACAGTATCATCGATTCTCCATCTCCTCCGAAGAGTGTCAAGAGCCTGTAAGATCTCGGTCTAGTGTTAAGCGGATTTGCCTACTTAACAACCTACATCCTTCGAGCCACACTTCCATCCGTGACCTCGATTAACTCTATGCGTCCCCACATCGCGCTTATATGTTGGTATTGGAATATTAACCAATTTGCCATCGTCTACACTTTTCAGTCTCGACTTAGGACCCGACTAACCCTACGATGACGAGCATCGCGTAGGAAACCTTGGGTTTTCGGCGTTAAGGATTCTCACCTTAATTATCGCTACTCATGCCTGCATGCTCACTTCTATCCGCTCCAGCACTCCTTACCGGTATACCTTCAACGCTGAATAGAACGCTCTCCTACCACTCAATTAAAAATTGAATCTAAAGCTTCGGTGTACATCTTAGCCCCGTTATATTTTCCGCGCAGAATCACTAGACCAGTGAGCTGTTACGCTTTCTTTAAAGGATGGCTGCTTCTAAGCCAACCTCCTGGTTGTCACAGTAACTCCACATCGTTTTCCACTTAGATGTAACTTAGGGACCTTAGCTGTTAGTCTGGGTTGTTCCCCTCTCGACGACGGATTTTATCACCCACCGCCTGACTCCTGTGATTCCACATATAGTATTCATAGTTTGATAGGGTTTGGTACCGCGGTAAGCAGCCCTAGCCCATTCAGTGCTCTACCCCTATATGCTACAACACAAGGCTATACCTAAATATATTTCGGAGAGAACCAGCTATCACGAAGTTTGATTGGCCTTTCACCCCTATCCACAAGTCATCCCAAGACTTTTCAACGTCAGCGGGTTCGGTCCTCCACTGGCTCTTACACCAGCTTCAACCTGCTCATGGATAGATCACTTCGTTTCGGGTCTGCAGCATCTGACTATTTCGCCCTATTAAGACTCGCTTTCGCTACGGCTTCGCACTTGGCTTAACCTTGCCAGACACCACAACTCGCAGGCTCATTATGCAAAAGGCAGTCCATCACCCTGATAAATCATAGGGCTCTGAATGATTGTAAGCTAATGGTTTCAGGTTCTATTTCACTCTGCTCGCTGCAGTTCTTTTCACCTTTCCCTCACGGTACTTGTTCACTATCGATCTGTAAGTAGTATTTAGGATTGGAGGGTGGTCCCCCCAGCTTCAGTCAAAATATCACGTGTTCCGACCTACTCAGGATACCATTAAAGTTATTGATGATTTTAATTACAGGAGTATCACCTTCTATGCTTTAGCTTTCCAACTAATTCATCTATCATCTTTAATCTTATATTATGGTCCTACAACCCCCAATGCAAGCATTGGGTTTGTCCTAATCCCAGTTCGCTCGCCGCTACTATGGGAATCTCATTTGATTTCTCTTCCTCTGGCTACTGAGATGTTTCACTTCACCAGGTTCGCTCCCCGCAGGGTAACATATATCTCTATATGCTGGGTTGCCCCATTCGGAAATCCTCGGATCAAAGCTCTTTGGCAGCTCCCCGAGGCTTATCGCAGCCTAATACGTCCTTCTTCGCCTCTTACAGTCAAGGCATCCACCATTAGCCCTTAATAGCTTATAATCGGAACCTAAAAAAATCTTACGATTTTATTTAGGGTCCTCTTTTCTTGCCTAAAAGTTTTAGTTTAACTAGAACTTTTAAATTTGATAATATTCTTTGGCTACTATCTTATTAAACATATATACAAGTACATACTATAATAAGTTAGTTGTGTTATCTATAGTTTTATAATTATCTTTTCAAATAATTATCTTTTTTAGATATGAAATTTTTTTATTTAAAATTAAACATTACTATTTAATTTTACGAAAAAATTTTAAAGACTTTAACATTATATTTTTAAATATCATTTAGTAACTTCTTTTACAAAGCTCTAATATAAATCTTATAATCTCTTATAAAACTTATATTAAAACTTAAGTATGGTGGAGAATAGCGGGATCGAACCGCTGACCTCCTGCGTGCAAAGCAGGCGCTCTCCCAGCTGAGCTAATTCCCCAAACCAACAATCTTTAAAGATTATTTAATGGTGGGCCTATCAGGACTTGAACCTGAGACCTCACGATTATCAGTCGAGCGCTCTAGCCAGCTGAGCTATAGGCCCATTCACCTATACTTTTCGGTTAAATAATCTTTATAAACCAAATATGAGTTGTTAAAAAATATTGTTTTTCTTTATTTATATATTAAGAACCAAATCTTAATAATATTTCTTTGAAAGGAGGTGATCCAACCGCAGGTTCTCCTACGGTTACCTTGTTACGACTTCACCCCAGTCGCCAAATCCACTGTGGAAGGTAGCTACTTTAGCATCCCCGCTTCGAATGAGTTCGACTCCCATGGTGTGACGGGCGGTGAGTACAAGACCCGGGAACGTATTCACCGTAGCATAGCTGATCTACGATTACTAGCGATTCCAACTTCATGTAGTCGAGTTGCAGACTACAATCCGAACTGGGAGATATTTTATAAGATTTGCTCCACGTCACCGTATTGCCGCTCTTTGTATATCCCATTGTAGCACGTGTGTAGCCCTGGACGTAAGGGCCATGATGACTTGACGTCGTCCTCACCTTCCTCCTACTTGCGTAGGCAGTCTGTTTAGAGTTCTCAGCCGAACTGTTAGCAACTAAACACGAGGGTTGCGCTCGTTGCGGGACTTAACCCAACATCTCACGACACGAGCTGACGACAGCCGTGCAGCACCTGTATATAAGTTTCTGCAAGCAGACACCAATCTATCTCTAGAAAGTTCTTACTATGTCAAGTCCAGGTAAGGTTCTTCGTGTATCGTCGAATTAAACCACATGCTCCACCGCTTGTGCGGGTCCCCGTCTATTCCTTTGAGTTTTAATCTTGCGACCGTACTCCCCAGGCGGTACACTTAATGTGTTAACTGCATTACTGCAAGATCTAGTCTCACAACAACTAGTGTACATCGTTTAGGGCGTGGACTACCAGGGTATCTAATCCTGTTTGCTCCCCACGCTTTCGCATCTCAGCGTCAATTGTGTTCCAGTAAATCGCCTTCGCAATCGGTATTCCTTCTGATCTCTACGGATTTTACCCCTACACCAGAAATTCCATCTACCTCTCCCACATTCTAGATCAACAGTTTTCAAAGCAGTTCTATAGTTAAGCTATAGGATTTCACTTCAAACTTATTAATCCGCCTACATGCTCTTTACGCCCAGTGATTCCGAGTAACGCTTGCACCCCCCGTATTACCGCGGCTGCTGGCACGGAGTTAGCCGGTGCTTATTCATATAATACCGTCATTATCTTCTTATATAAAAGGAGTTTACGCACCGAAATGTGTCATCCTCCACGCGGCGTTGCTGCATCAGACTTTCGTCCATTGTGCAATATTCCCCACTGCTGCCTCCCGTAGGAGTCTGGACCGTGTCTCAGTTCCAGTGTGACTGATCATCCTCTCAAACCAGTTATGTGTCATAGTCTTGGTAAGCCATTACCCCACCAACTAACTGATACAATACAGGCTAATCTCTTACCAATAAATCTTTCCCTTTTAAACTTTTGTTTAAAAGGAGTATAAGGTATTAGCAAACGTTTCCATTTGTTATCCCTTAGTAAGAGGCATATTACCTATACATTACTCACCCGTGCGCCACTTAGCTGACAACTATAGCAAGCTATAGCCCGTTCTCGTTCGACTTGCATGTGTTAAGCACGCCGCCAGCGTTCACTCTGAGCCAGGATCAAACTCTCCATAATTTTTTTTATATCTATTTTCATAAATATATATTTGTTATAGTTTATTTGAATCTGACTTTTTTGTTTTTAATTACTTAATTACAAAATTATCACTCAAGTTATAGACAAGTTATAATTTTACTTATACTTGTTTCTTCATAATATTTTTTTAACATTTCTCATATTCAGTTTATAAAGATTACATCTTCTTAAACCGTCTAATCATAATTTTAAAGATCTTAATTTTAAACCGTACTGGTCAAATTGGACGGGAATTATAATAGGAAAATCTTACTTTGTCAAGAGGTTTGCGCTTAACTTTGGCTTAAATTTTGGAATTCTTTCTATTTTGTTGAAAAATGCCCATTTTTAGGACATTTTTTATTAATTTTCTTTTATCATTGATATATAATCAGCTAAAAGCTCTAACTCTTGTTCACTTCTTGCATCTATATGAGCTTTCATTATTGTTTTAAACTCTCCACCATATGTTCCATCTTTATAACCTTTAAATATAGTTAATAACTCCTCTTTAGAATAATCATTAATTGGTTTAGATACACCTAATGCTTTTGCATCACCTTTTAAACCATGACACGAACTACAAGATTTATATAAAGTTTTACCATCTTTTACTACTACAATTATATCTTCAGATATTGTCTCTTCTACATTTTCATCAACAAACTCCTCTTGCGCAACAACTTCTTCTTTTACTGCTAGTTCTTTAACATCTTTTTTATCTTCACTTGAACAAGATATAAATAAAAACATCGACACAAAAGTTAAAATAAACATTCTCATAATAAACTCCTTTTTAATTGATATAAGTAAAAATAAAATCATCTTTATAATCTATTTTTACAACTCCACCTTTTTTTAACTTTCCAAATAAAATCTCATCTGTCAATGGATTTTTTATTTTATCTGATATTACTCTATTTAAAGGTCTTGCACCCATAGTTTTATCGTAACCTAGATTTGCCAACTCATCTTTAGCTTTTTTACTAATCTCTATTTTTATTTTTTTGCTCTCTAGTTGTCTTTCCAAATCCTCTATAAACTTACCAACAACTTTTGAAACAATATCTAAACTTAAGCTATCAAAACTAACAACTGCATCAAGTCTATTTCTAAACTCTGGTGCAAAAAATTTGTTTATAGCTTTTCCTTCATTTAGTTTTTCATTTTTTGCAAACCCCATAACATTTGCTTCAGCAACTCCAAGATTTGAAGTCATTATTAATATAACATTTTGAAAATCAGCTTTATTTCCACTATTATCAGTTAGTTCTGCATTATCCATAACTTGAAGCAAAATTGACATTAAATCTGGATGGGCTTTTTCAATCTCATCAAGTAATAAAACTGTATGTGGATGTTTTCTTATAGCTTCTGTTAAAAGTCCACCTTGTTCAAATCCAACATACCCAGCAGGTGCTCCAATAAGTCTTGAGATTGCATGAGCCTCCATATATTCACTCATATCAAATCTTTCAAAATGGATTCCTAGTTGTAAAGATAGCTCTTTTGCAACTTCTGTTTTTCCAACTCCAGTTGGTCCTGTAAATAAAAAACTTCCAATTGGTTTTTTATCAACTCCCAATCCTGCTTTATTTCTTTTTATTGCTTGAACTATTGATACTATTGCTTTATCTTGTCCAAAAACTCTTTTTTGCATATTTTTTTCTAGATTTTTTAATAGTGTCAAATCTGATTTTGTTGCACTTCTTGAGGGAATATGAGCCATTTTTGAAACTACATCTTCAACATCTTTTGAAGTTATTGTTATATTTGAATCACTTTTTGTTTTTAAAGTTGTTGATAATTCAATCTTTTTACTAGCACCCACCTCATCAATAACATCTATTGCACAATCTGGTAAAAATCTATCTTGAATATATTTTTTACTAAGTTCAACTGCACTTATAATTGCACTTTTTGAATATTTTACTTTATGAAACTCTTCATATTTTGATTTTAATCCTTCTAATATTAAAATTGAGTCTTCAACACTTGGTTCATTTATATCAACCTTTGCAAATCTTCTACTAAGAGCTTTATCTTTTGCAAAATCATTTCTATACTCAGAGAAAGTTGTAGCTCCAATACATCTTAGTTTTCCACTTGCTAAAAGTGGTTTTAATATATTTGAAGCATCCATAGCACTTCCACCAACACTTCCAGCTCCAACAATTGTATGAATCTCATCTATAAATAAAATTGCATTTGGAATTTTGCTTATCTCTTTTAGAAGAGATTTTAGTTTTTTTTCAAAATCTCCTCTATATTTTGTTCCAGCTAACATCGAACCCATATCCAGTGAAAAAACTTTTGAATCTTCTAAAAATGGTGGAACTTCACCTGAGGCAATTTTTAAAGCTAAACCTTCTGCAATTGCTGTTTTTCCAACTCCTGGTTCTCCCACTAAAAGTGGATTGTTTTTCTTTCTTCTTCCTAAAATCTCAATTACTCTTTGTAACTCTTTATCTCTTCCAATTACTGGATCAATTTGATTTTTTTTAGCAATTGCCACAAGTTCACTTGAGTTTTGATCAAGCACTTTATCATTTTGTTCATCTCTATTTTCAACACCTGTATCATCTTTATGAGAAATCTCTTCAAGAATATCAACTCTTTGAATTCCAAGTTTTTTTAATAAATATGTAGCATAAGAATTTTCATCTTTTAAAATTGCCACAAACATATCTTCAACATTTGCTTTTGTTTTTCCACTACTTTGAGTATGTGCAACCATATATTCAATAGTTGAAGATAAAGCTATAGTCTCAATTGGCTCATCAACAATATTTTCAGGTAACTTTGGCGTTGTATCATCTACATATTTTTTTAAATCTTCAAATAGTTTTATGCTATCTACATTTAAATCTTCAAATAGCTCTTTTATTGTTTGACTATTTATTAACATTAAAAAAATATGTTCCAATGTTAGGTACTCATGTCTATTTGTTTTTGCGTAGTTTATAGATTTTGCAAAAATCTCTCTTAACTCTTTACTTATCATTTTACTCTTCTTCCATAACAGCTTTTAAAGGAAAGCCTTTCTCTCTTGACATAGTTTTTACTTGAGCTACTTTTGTAGAAGCAATTTCAAAACTATAAACTCCACAAAGTCCTTTTCCATTGTTGTGAATATTTAACATTATAGTTTCAGCTTCACTATTTGTTTTTCTAAATACTTTTACTAAAACATCAATTACAAAATCCATAGTTGAATAGTCATCATTTAATAAAAAAACATTATACTTCTTTGGCTCTTCTACTTCTAAATCTTCATTTAACTCTATTTCAATCTCATTACTCACATTAAACCCTTATTATTTTTACTATGTTAAAATCTTTTTTTCAAAAGATACAAATTATAACAAAAAAGAGATTATTATGAAGATTGATCCAAAAGATTATATAAACAAAGCTATTTTTATAACTGCAACCAATACAGATGTTGGTAAAACTTATGCTTGTGAAAAGTTTTTAAACTTTTTTGCAAATGCTAATTTAAGAGTTGGTTACTTTAAACCTATTGAAACAGGTGTGCAAAATAGTACTCCACTTGATGGAAGTAAAATGTTAAATCTAGCAAAAAAACTAAACAAAGATTTTGAACATATATCTATAAATGATTGTGTTCCATATCAATTTACTCTCCCCGCTTCACCTTATGTTGCAAAAGAGAACTCAAAAATAGATATAGAGTTTTTAAAAGAGAAAAAAGAGTATCTAGAAAATTTTTGTGATGTTTTAATAGTTGAAGGTGCTGGTGGTTTGATGGTTCCAATAGAAAAAGATTTTTTTATGATTGATTTAATAAAAGAGTTTAATACAAAAGCTTTGTTAATAACTCCATCAAAATTAGGATCTATAAATGATACCCTACTTTCAATAGAAGCTTTAAAAAATAGAGATATAGATTTTGAATTTTTTATAAATTTGTATTTAGATATAGATAGTTTTGAAGAGGTTTCAAAGCCATTCTTAAAAGATTATTTTAAAGAGTTGAAGTTTTTGCAAGATTTATAAAAACCTCAATTATTATAATAAGCTTAAAAATATTTCGTATATTAAAAGATATAAATTGATTTCATTTTAAATTGTGTATAACTTCACTATTGATTTTATGTATAATAAAATTTCATTCATAAAAATAAAAAAGAAATTTCAAAGAAAGGTTGAACACATGATGACTTCTGCAATAGATTTATCTAAATTAACAGCAAAAGATGATTTGACTCCAGTTCTTGGAGGTTATTGGCCAGGGATTCAAATCTACTATCCACCAATAAAATATAATCCACTTGATGGATCTTATGAGAGTATGGAACAAGCTAAGCTTAGACTTCAAAAACATGCTTACAATACAAGAGCTCACACAGTTTTATTTGACTTAGAAGATGGTTGTAGACAAAAAGCTATGAGTAGAGAGCTTTTAATTCAAGAGTTACCAAAATTTCCTCAAAGAGATTTTCAAATAGCTATTAGAATAAATCCATTTAGAACTGAAGAGTATGAAGAGGATTTAAAAATGCTTAAACAAATTCATCAATATGTTGATGTAATAGTTTTAGCAAAAGCTGGAGAGGTTTATGGAAGTGCTGAAATTAGAGATTTATCTTCTTGGTTAATCTCTATTGGAAGTAATCTTACAATTCAACCAATTGTTGAGCACCCAAAATCTTTAAGAATTGCTGATAGATTAATGGAGTATTCAACTGTTAAACATATAGTATTTGGAATTCATGACTTTTCAAAAGCAATGGCATACAAAATCACTCCAAAAGGTTGGATTGATGAGCTTGAAACATATTTTGATATGTTAACTTTAGAAGCTAGAATTAAAGGTAAAGGTGTAATTGGTGGAGTTGAAGTAATGCTAACTCCTCACTCACTACCAAGTAATTGTGTTGAGAAAAAAGATATTAGAAGATGGTTAGATTTACATGGAGATGAAGCTAGTAAATATGTTTATTCACATGCTTTAAGAGAGAGTTCTATGGGATTAACTGGTAAACAAGTTATTACTCCAAACCATATAAATATCTGTAAAGTTGCATTTACTCCAAGCCCAAATGAGATTGCAAAAGATGTCTCTATTTTAAAAGCTGCTATTGAAGCAGATGCACTTTTAAGTGGAGCTATTAGATATGAAGGTGAGATGCTAGATCCTCCAATGTTTGGTAAATCTTTACAAAACATTTTAAGAGCTTATGCACTAAATAGCCTTTCAAAAGAGGATAAACTATTTGCACTTTCTGTGTTAAATAGAATGCCTTTAAATACATTTAAAGAAAATTGGCCATATGGTCAACTGTAATTCAAGGAGATTAAAATGAGTCAAACAGTTAAAATAGATATACCTGAATTTTTAAATATTGGTGTTGCTTGTACTTCAGCTTGGTTGGGAAGTGCAAAAGAGAATAATGTTGCGATGATAATTGAAGATGATAAACTTGGAACTGATGAAGTTACTTATAAAGATTTAAGTGTAAAATCGGATCAAGTAGCAAACTTCTTTACTCAAAATATTGGATTAAAACCAAGAGATAGAGTTCTAGTTTGTCTTAAAAACTCTTTAGCATATCCAATATCTTTTTTTGGTGTTATGAAAGGTGGAATGATTGCTGTTCCAACTTCAACTTTGTTAAGTGGTAGTGAAGTTAAATATTTAGCTGAAGATTCTCAAGCTAAAGCTATAGTTTTATCAGCTTCTATGTACGAAAACTTAGTACCATACTTAGAAAATCTTGACAACTTAAAAACAATAGTTGTTGCTGGAGTTGATAGTGTTGATGATTTCAAAAAACCAAAAGATATAAATGTTTACGCATTAAGTAAAATTTTTCAAGAGTGTGATACAACAGCAAATCACTATAACTCAAGATCAGGAGAACCTGCATATTTAGTTTATACATCTGGAACAACTGGTTATCCAAAAGGAGTACTTCACTCTCACAGATCACTTGTTGGAAGAAAACCAGCAACTGATTATTGGTTTGATTTTAAAGAGAATGATAGAATAATGCACTCTGGAAAATTTAACTGGACTTATGTTTTAGGTTCTGCACTTATGGATCCACTATACAATGGTCACACAGTTATTGCTTATGAAGGTGCAAATGATGCTTCTACATGGATTAATTTAATCAAAAAACATAACTGTACAATTTTTATTGGTGTTCCAACAATTTATAGACAAATTATTCAAAAAACAGATTTCAAACTTGATGATTGTCCAAGCTTAAGATACTGCATGAGTGCTGGAGAGCATTTAAGTGATGAGATGTTAGGACTTTGGAGAGAAAGATTCAAACAAGATATTTATGAGGCAATTGGAATGAGTGAGTGTTCATACTATATTTCACACTCAAAATTTAATCCAATAAGACCAGGAAGTGCAGGATTCCCACAACCAGGACATATTGTAAAACTTCTAAATCCTGAAACTTTAGAAGAAGTTGGAGTTGAAGAAGAGGGAATGATTTGTATTGGAGAAGATGATCCAGGATTATTCTTAGAGTATTGGCAACTTGAAGAAGAGACTTTAAAATCAAGACATGATGGTTACTTCTTTACAGGAGATTATGCAAGAAAAGATAAAGATGGATATATCTGGTTTATTGGAAGAAAAGATGATATTATCAATACTTTTGGATTTAGAGTAAGTCCACATGAGATTGAAAGAGTTGTAAAAACTCACGCCGATGTTGCTGATTGTGTTGCTTTTGGTTTAGATATCGAAAAAGATAAAACAATAGTTGCTATTGCTGTTGTTGGGCACTCAGCTTTAAGTAAAGAGAAAGAGCAAGAGATTTTAAAATTTGCTCAAAATAATCTTGCAAAATATAAAGCTCCTAAAGAGATTTTTGCTCTAAGTGATTATCCAAGAACAAAAAATGGAAAAGTTTTAAGAAAACAACTTGTAAAAGATCTACACGAACAATATTTTGCTGTGACAAAAGGTGAAGAGGTAGTTGAATATAAAGCTAGAAGATCAATGCTACTAGTACCTTCATACAATAAACACAATGTAGAAAAAGCAAAAACTGTTTTAGCAGATTCTGTTATTTTTGATTTTGAAGCTATTTTAGCTGAACAAAGAGAAGTTGGAAGATCTGTTGTAAAAGAGGTTTATAAAGAGCAAGGTCCTAAATTTGGAGATAGTGAAAGAGTTATTAGAGTAAACAATCTTGGAAGTGAAGATTTAAAAAAAGATTTAGCTTTGGCAAAAGAGATTGAACTTGATGCAATACTATTTTCAAAAATTGATACAAAAGAGGATGTTTTAGAGGCTGTTAAATTAATTGAAGAGGTAAATCCAAATTTAACTCTTATGATTATGATAGAAACTCCACTTGCAGTGTTAAATATTCATGAAATTTGTGCAGCTAGTCCTAAAGTTGAAGTTGTTGTTGTTGGTTCAAATAAACTAGCAAATAGACTTCAAATAGATATAAAAAGAGGTTCAAAAGCTATTGTTACATATTTAACTCAAATAGCACTTGCAGCAAAAGCTTATGGGAAAATAGTAATAGATGGACCTCATTTTGATGTTATGGATGAGTTTGCTTGTGAAGATTCAACAAAAGATGCATTTAATCTAGGATTTGATGGTAAATCTCTTGTACATCCAGTTCAAATTGAGTATATAAATGATATATTCACTCCAAAACAAAGCGAAGTTGCAGATTATGAAGAGATGATTAAAAAGTATGAAGAGGCAAATAAACAAGGTAAAGAGGTAATCTTACATAACAATAGATTAGTTGACTCTTCAAAAATAACTTGGGCAAGAAAAATGATTAAGCTTTATGAAACATATAAAGCTTTAGGTCAAAATCTATTTGGAAAATAAGGAGATAAATTTGTCAAAAATTAGTAACAAAATAAACTTTGGTAACTATTTTGAAGATTTCAGCATTGGTCAAAAAATCATTCATCCACTTCCTAGAACTATAAGTGAGGGTGATGTATCTTTATACATCGCTTTTACAGGTTCTAGATTTGCGCTACACTCTTCTGATGTAGTTGCACAAGAGATGGGTTATTCAAAAAGACCTATTGATGATATTTTAATGTTTCATTTGACATTTGGAAAATCTGTTCAAGATATATCTTTAAATGCAATCGCAAATTTAGGTTATGCTGAGATATCTTTTCCAAATCCAGTTTACATTGGTGATACAGTTAGTATGACTTCAACTGTAATTGGATTAAAAGAGAATTCAAATGGTAAAAGTGGAGTTGTATATGTTCACTCTATTGGAGTAAATCAAAATGGAAATGAAGTTTTAAACTTCAAAAGATGGGTTATGGTTCATAAAAAAGATCATAGCACAACAAGTGGAATAAATGAAGTTCCAACTTTCCAAAAAGCAACACCAATTTTAGACACTATTAATATTCCAACTATAAAATGTGTTGATGTCAGTGCTAGTGGTGGAGAGTATTTCTTTGAAGATTATGAAGTTGGTGAAAGACTTAATCATCCAGAGGGAATTACAATAGATAATAGTGACCATACACTTGCAACAAAGTTATATCAAAACAATGCAAAAGTACATTTCAACGACCATATGATGAAAAGTACACCTATGGGACAAAGACTTATGTATGGTGGAATTGTTATTTCAATGGCAAGAGCAATATCATTTAATGGGCTTCAAAATGCCCAATGGGTATATGCAATAAATAGTGGAAGCCACTGTAATCCAACATATGCAACAGATACAATCTATGCTTATAGTGAGGTTTTGGAAAAAATTGATCATAAAAGAGAGGATATTGGACTTTTAAGATTAAGAACAATTGCTCTTAAAAATCAAAATCCAAAAGAGATTGAAAATGCCAAAGGTGAAGATGGAAAATATCTTCCAAATGTAGTTTTAGATTTGGATTACACAGTTGTAATACCAAAAAAATCAACAAAAAAATAAAAAATTAAATTTAATAAAAAGGAAAAAACATGACACACCCAAAAGAAGCTTTATTTGAATCTGGTAAATCTTTACCAATTATTCCAACTTGTGAACACTTTGCAGGAAGCGAAAAGCTAATCCTAAAAGGTTTTGAAATGCAAAAAAAACTTGGACCTGTTTTTGATATTACTTGTGATTGTGAAGATGGTGCTGAAACTGGAAAAGAGGTTGAGCATGCTAATATGATTGTTAGAGTTGTAAACTCTGATGCAAACCCTTATGGTATGGCAGGAACAAGAATCCATGACCATTCTCATCCAGATTGGAGACAAGATGTTGATATTTTAGTAAATGGTGCTGGTGAAAAATTAGCATATATTACTTTACCTAAATCAACTTGTTATGAAGATGCTAAAACTCAAATTGAGTATATTCAAGCTGTTGCAAAAAAAGCTGGAATTAAAAGAGAGATTCCAATTCACGTTTTAATCGAAACGCATGGAGCTCTACAAGATGTTGAAAAAATTGCAACATTACCTTGGTTACAAGTTTTAGATTTTGGTCTAATGGATTTTGTAAGTGGATATCAAGGAGCAATTCCAGCAATTAATATGAGAAGTCCAGGTCAATTTGATCACAGATTAATTGGAGCTGCAAAAGCAAGAGTTGCACAAGCTGCTATTCAAAACTGCGTAATTCCTTGTCACAATGTAACTTTAGATTTAAAAAATCCATACCAAACATACAAAGATGCTGAAAGAGCTAGAAATGAGTTTGGATTTATGAGAATGTGGTCAATTTACCCAACACAAGTTCAAGCTATTGTTGATGCTATGAAACCTGATTTTACAGAGCTTGAAGCTGCACAAAATATTTTAATTAAAGCTCAAGATGCTGAGTGGGGACCAATTCAATATGATGGTGAGTTACACGATAGAGCAACTTATAGATACTTCTGGGAATTAGTTCAAAGAGCTAAATTCTCTGGTGTTAAATTAATGGAAGAGGCAGAAAAAAGATTTTTTGCCTAATTTTTAGATGATTTAAGAAGCTACTCTTTTTTAAGGGTAGCTTTTTTTAATTCCAAAATTATACACTTTTCTATTTTTTTTAAAAAAAATCTTTTAAAAAAGGGAAGTTTATAAACTGCATTGATATAATTATCAAATTTCTAAAACAAAAAGGAAAATTTATGAGCAAAAAAATAACAGAACAGGACATTATAGATTCAGTTGCATCTGCATGTCAATTTATATCTTTTTATCATCCAGAGGATTTTGTAAAAGGTATGGTTGAAGCTTATGAGAAAGAGCAAAGTGACTCTGCAAAAAATGCAATTGGACAAATTTTAATTAACTCAAAAATGTGTGCTATGGGACACAGACCTCTATGTCAAGATACAGGAAGTGTTAATATTTTTGTGAAAGTTGGTTTAAAAGCAAACCTAGATATTACAAAAAATTTAGAAGATTTATTAAATGAAGGTGTTGCAAAAGGTTATACAGACCCTGATAATACTTTAAGATTTTCAGTTGTAAGTGATCCAGCTGGAAAAAGAGTAAATACAAAAAATAATACTCCAGCAGTAATTCATGTAAGTGTTGATAACTCAGATAAACTTGATATTACAGTTGCAGCAAAAGGTGGAGGAAGTGAAAACAAATCTAAATTTGCTGTTTTAAATCCAAGTGATAGTATTTATGATTGGGTTATGGCAAATGTAAAAGATATGGGAGCTGGATGGTGTCCTCCTGGTATTTTAGGAATTGGAATTGGTGGAAATCCTGAAAAAGCAATGTTACTTGCAAAAGAGTCTTTAATGGGACATGTTGATATTCATGAATTAAAGCAGCGAGGAGCTCAAAATCCACTTGAAGAGTTAAGACTTAAACTTTATGAAGATATAAATAAACTTGGAATTGGAGCTCAAGGTCTTGGTGGATTAACAACTGTTTTAGATGTTAAAATTTTAGATTATCCATGTCATGCTGCATCACTTCCTGTTGCTATGATTCCAAACTGTGCAGCAACAAGACATATTCACTTTGAATTAGATGGAAATGGTCCAGCTAAATTTGAAAAACCTGATTTAGACCTTTGGCCAGATATTAAACTTCCAATGGATACTATTAAAAGAGTAAATATTGAAGATTTAACAAAAGAGAACTTATCTCAATTTAAATCTGGTGATACTTTATTATTATCTGGAAAAATTTTAACTGCACGAGATGCTGCTCATAAAAAAATAGTTGAGTACAAAAATGCTGGAAAACCTCTTCCAAATGGTGTTGATTTAAAAGATAAATTTATTTACTATGTTGGACCAGTTGATCCAGTTCGAGATGAAGTTGTAGGACCTGCAGGACCAACAACATCTACAAGAATGGATAAATTTACAAAAGATATGATGGAAATTGGAATTATGGGAATGATTGGAAAAGGTGAAAGAAAACAACCTACAATAGACCTAATCAAAGAGTACAAATCTATCTATCTTATAGCAACTGGAGGAGCTGCTTATTTAATTGCTCAATCAATTAAGGGTGCAAAAACTTTAGCATTTGAAGAGCTTGGAATGGAAGCTATTTATGAGTTTGAAGTAAAAGATATGCCTGTAACTGTTGCAGTGGATACTGAAGGAAACTCTATTCATACAACAGGACCTGCTAAATGGAGAACTATTAATAAATAGTTCTTATTTTACAAAGAGCCACAAATACTATAGGCTCTTTGTAAATATTTTCTTAAACTACTCTTAAATTAACAAATTATATTTCGTTTTTGACTTTTAAAATACTTTTTTTCGATACTATTGCACTTCAAAATATTTTAGGATTTTATAATTATGGATTTATTAGAAGATTTAAAAGATTACTTAGGTTTTGCGGTTGCTGGAAACTTTGCAAATCACTTGGGTGAGGCTGGAGAAGCTGATGAGTTTTCTGTTATAAAAACAACAGAAAAAGATGCTCCAAAAGGGATGTTTCCTTTTTATATAAAAGGTCATGATAGTTTTTTAGGAACTTATCCTATTTGTGATGAAGTCATATTAACTCATGGAAGAGAAGATGATAAACTGCAAGTTGAGGCTGAAGTTGCCCTTATTTGTGATTTTGTATATGAAAATGAAAAGGTCGTTGATATTGTTCCTAGATATTTTAGTGCTTTTAATGATTGCTCATTAAGATTTCAAGATGGAAGCAAACTTAGCACTAAAAAAAATTGGGGAGAGAAAACTAAAGGGATATCTCAAGATATAATTCCTATTGATAACTTCACAGAAAAAGGAATTTTAAGCAAATATCATATCTCTTCTTTTATAAAAAGAGATGGAATTGTATATGATTATGGAACAACTAGTTCAGTTAAATCATATAGTTACTTTTTTGAGAAATTAAAAAATTGGATGATTGATATTTTAAATACTCAAGAGGATTGTGGACCACTTGAAGAGCTTACACAGTTTATGAAATTTGCTGCAAAAGATGCAAAAGGTATTGTAATAGCTGCAGGTGCAACAGCTTATACAGATTTTGGTAAAAAAAACTTTTTGAAAAAAGGTGATGAGATATTTGTATATGTTTACAATGCACATGCTCATAGTTTTCAAGATATTATGAATGATATGTGTGGAATGGATATTTATTTAGGACAATGTTCAAAGCTACACCAAATAGTAAAATAGATTTTATTACAAATAATAAGTAGCAGATTTTAAAATCTGCTACTCCCAATCTAAAAGTCGTTTCTCTCCTTGTAATGCTCTTATATCGGTAACATCTTGCGACATTTCAATTACACCTTTATAGTTTTTTTGCTCATCTCTTACAGCAAAATATCTTATATGTACAAACTTTCCTTTAAAATTAATCCAAAAATCAGCAATATCTTGACGTCCTGCTTTAAACTCTTCAAGAATTTTTAGAACCTGATCAACACTCTTTGGAGGGTGGCAAAATTTAACCTCTCTTCCAATTATTCCAGCACTTCTTGGAAAAACTCTATCATCTCCACGATTATAAAAAATAACTCTATCATTTTCATCTACATAGGTAATATCTACAGGTAAGAACTTAAATATAAAGTTTACTTGTTCAGGTGTTAAATAACCTTCATCATAATGAGTTCTTCCCTCAAGAGAGAATGGTAATTCTCTTCTTTTCTTATCCATACTTGGATGAATATACTCTGGTTCTACATTGCTTGTCTCTTTATTTAGAATCTCTGGAAATCTAGGAGGAAGAGTTGTAAACATCCAACCAATTTCGCTATCACCTTCATAAAACTCTTCCCAATCTTCCTCTTTTAATAGTTGCAAAGCATTTGGAAGAAGCCTATTCTCTTCTACATTTATTAAATGAATCAAATTATTATATAAATTTGTACATTTTTCTATAATTGAGTCAAAATCTTTTGATTCAATACTTTCTCTTACATCTTTTATTATTGCTCTAATATCATCGTGAAAAGACCACATTCCTTGAGATGGACCAGTCCAACCATATTTTTCAAGATAAGGAAAAAGTTGATTCTCTTTTCTTGCAAAATGCTTTTCTACTTCACAAATTTGGTTAAAAATATTATAAAATTTCTGATAATCTTTTTTTGGATCTGTATTAAAAAGTTCAGAAAATAGCTCTTTTATTAATATATTCTCTTCTAAATATACTCTTACTGGATGACCTTTTTTAAATATTTCAATATTATTTGATAAATCACTTAACATCTTAAATTCCTTTTATAAATATAGGATAAAGTTTATCCTATTTAAAATTTTTGGATAATGATTTTAGTCAAGAGTAAATAATATTTTTTCTAAGTTCATGCTATTATAATTTGATTTAATATCAAATTATAATTATTTAGAATCTCATGTTCAACTTATAAGCAATATATCTAAAACTGTTCATGAGTTACAAAAAGAAAGAGGAATGAGTGCTGGTTATTTTAGAAGCAAAGGAGAAAAATTTGGATCACAATTAGAAAATCAAAAAGTTGAAACTTCAAAAAATATCAATATTTTACAAACCAATCTTAAACATAAAAATTATGATAAAAATGTATTAGAATTAATCAATAATGTTTTAAAAGATTAAACCAAATTGATAATATTCGTATACAAGTATTTGAACTTAAAATTCCAGCAAAAGATGCAAAAGGTATTGTAATAGCAGTAGGTGCAACAGCTTATACAGATTTTGGTAAAAAAAACTTTTTGAAAAAAGGTGATGAGATATTTGTATATGTTTATAACGCACACGCACACAGTTTTCAAGATATTATGAATGATATGTGTGGAATGGATACATACCTTGGACAGTGTTCAAAACTTCATCAAGTAGTAAAATAGATAAAAGTGCTTAAAGCACTTTTATCTAAAATTTATACTCAATACTTGCTAAATATTTATCATAACCATTATATTTGTTATTTTGTGAATCCGCTTTTACTTTTACATAAGCAAGTCCTAAAGCCAACTCTTCACTAAAGTTATATTCAAAAATTAAATTTAACTCTCTTTCGTCCATTCCAGAAACCTGATCATCATATCTTGTGTATCCATATAGTGCTGTAAAGTCAAATCTCTCTTCAATATTTGCATTTAAAGAGGCATAGATAGTTCTTGCATCTTTTGTGTAGTTTTGATTTCCATCTTTAAATGGAGAAATAGTGTCACCATATGTTGTCATAATATCTGCTCCACCTTTATCGCTTGTAACTATAGCTCCACCAGTTAATTTAAAAATATCAGCTTTTCCAAAAACTTCTGCATGAGCAATATATCCATTATCATTACCAGAGAAGCTTCTGTATTTACTTGTAAGATTACTTCTTGCATATTCAAGATTTGCTCCACCAAATTCATGCTCATAAGCTACTTTTAAACCATAAAATTTAACAGCATCTGGAATTTGATAATAGTATGGATTAAACACAAAACCTTCAATAGCCTCATCTTTAATCTCTATTGCATATACTCCTTTTTTTGTATAATCCTCTAAAGGTCTATCAAAATGAGAACTTTCATCAATATCAGATGTTGCAGTTTTTTCTGAGTACGCTAATGTAAATAAAACAGCTGGTATCGCATCTATCTCTACTATTGCACCTTGTTGATAATCAGTAAGCCAAGCTAATTCACTCTCATATCTTCCAGCTTTAAAAATAAATCCTTGCTCTAACTCATACTTTAAATATGCTTGAGTTAATAAACCATTGTTTTTGTATCCATCACTTCCAGGAACTGCACCATTTTCCCAATCTTTACTATATTTTTCAGCAATTTTTAAATTCCCTTTTCCTTCAAGTCCAAGACTGAAATTATAAAAATTATCTGTGTTGTATTTTAATTTTAAATGAGCATTTCCAAATGAGTTATCTTTTGTTGTACCTTTATTTTGTTGAGTTTGTGCGTATAAAGCTACACTTCCCTCAAAAAATCCATTTGTTATAGCATCTGAAACACTATTTGCACTAAGTGTTGTTGTAAGAAGTGTTGCAGCCCCCAAAGACATTGCTATTTTTTTCATAAATTTTCTCCTTATGATTTTTTAAGTGCTAACTTTATTATTATTTTTATTAATAGTTGCTTACTATACAATTATTATTAAAGCGCTTTTTTGTTATGATTTGCGATTAAATTTAAAAGAATTAAGGAAAATTTATGTCAACTTTTAAGCTCTTTAGTGGAAGTGCAAATCCAGCTTTCGCAAAAAAAGTGGCAGATTATCTGGGAATGAAAGTCTCTGATGCTACTTTAAATAAATTTAGTGATGGTGAAATATCTGTTCAAATTACTCAAAGTGTAAGAGGACAAGATGTTTTTATTATTCAACCAACATGCTCTCCTGCAAATGACAATTTAATGGAACTTTTAATAATGATTGATGCCCTTAAAAGATCAAGTGCAAAATCAATTAGTGCTGTAATACCATACTATGGTTATGCAAGACAAGATAGAAAAGCAGCTCCAAGAGTTCCAATTAGTGCAAAATTAGTGGCTGATTTACTAGAAAAAGCTGGAATAAATAGAGTTGTAACAATCGATTTACACGCTGCTCAAATCCAAGGTTTTTTTAATGTTCCTGCTGATAACCTTTTTGGTTCAATTATGTTTGTAAACTATATTAAAAGTAAAAATTTAAAAAACCCAATTATTGCAAGTCCAGATATTGGAGGGGTTGCAAGAGCTAGACAATATGCTGATAAATTAGGATATGATTTAGTAATAGTTGATAAAAAAAGAGAGAGAGCTAATGAATCTCAAGTTATGAATATAATTGGAGATGTAACAGGTAAAGATGTTATTTTAGTAGATGATATGGTTGATACTGCTGGAACACTTGTAAAAGCTGCTGAAGTTTTAAAACAAAAAGGGGCAACATCTGTGATGGCATGTTGTACTCATGGAGTTTTAAGTGGAAAAGCTTATGAAAATATTGAAAATGGAATTTTAGATGAGCTTGTAATATCTGATACAATTCCAACAAAAGTAGACTCTAAAAAAATTACAGTTTTAACAGCTTCAACAATTATTGGAGAGGCTATTAGAAGAATACATAATAACGAATCTGTAAACTCAATTTTTAATAGTTAATAATATTTTAGAGTCAATTGACTCTAAAATATCTATTTTATAATCTCATATCCAGCATCAACAATAGCATCTTCTAAAATTTTACTATCTATATCTTTGCTTAGAGTTACTTTTACATTTTTACTTGATAAATCAACCTCAACACTACTAACCTCTTCAATTGCATTTAGAACTTTTTCAACTCTTGCTTTGCAGTGTCCACAAGTCATTCCATCTACTTTTAATACTATTTCCATAAATTCATCCTTTATCTCTAATTTTAAATTATTATATATTTTTGGTTTAAAAAGCTTTAATCTTAAAGCGTTGAATACTACCATTACACTACTTAAACTCATAGCAGCACCTGCATACATAGGAGTTAGTTTCCACCCTAAAGTTGTATAAAAAACTCCTGCAGCTAAAGGAATACCAATAATATTATAAAAAAATGCCCAAAAAAGATTTTGTTTTATATTTTTAATTGTTGCACTACTTAACTGTATAGCTTTAACAACATCTAATAAATCACTTCTTACTAAAATAATATTTGCAGATTCAATTGCAATATCACTTCCAGCACCAATAGCAACTGATACATCTGCTCTAGTTAAAGCTGGTGCATCATTTATTCCATCTCCTACCATTAAAACTTTTTTACCTAAACTTTGAAGTTCTTGGATTTTTTTATCTTTATCTTGTGGTAAAACCTCAGCTATAAAATTTGTTATCCCTAAAGTTTTTGCAACACTTCTGGCTGTTTTTTGATTATCTCCTGTAAGCATAATAACTTCAAGATTCATTCTTTTAAACTCATCTATAGCATCTTTACTTGTATCTTTAATAGCATCAAAAATCTCTATAACTCCCAAAACTTCACTACTATTTGCTACAAAAATAGTAGTTTTTCCATCTTTTGACAAATTTTCACTAAGAGCTAAAAACTCTTTAGGCTCAATATTTTTGCTTAAAATAAACTTCTCATTTCCAATATAGTAAAAACTGTTATCAATTTTGGCTTCAACTCCCAAACCATTTGTTGCTTTAAAATCAACAAAATTTAAAAAATCTATTTTTTTACTCTTAGCAAAATCTACAATTGCTTTTGCTAGTGGATGTTCTGAATTTTTTTCAATAGTGTAAGCAATTTGAATTAAATCATCTTTACTAATAGTTTTATTTGTAAAGATATTAGTTACAGTTGGTTTTCCTTTTGTTATTGTTCCTGTTTTATCTAAAACTATGGTATCTATTTTAGAAGCCAGTTCTAGTGATTGTGCATCTTTTATTAAAATTCCATTTTGTGCACCTTTTCCAGTTGCTACCATAATTGCAGTTGGAGTTGCAAGTCCTAGTGCACAAGGACAAGAGATAATTAAAACAGAAATTGCAATAGAGAGTGAAAACTCAAATGAGTAACCCAAAGAGTACCATGATATAAAAGTTATTATAGATATTAAAATAACTGTTGGTACAAATATTCCACTTATCTTATCAGCTAGTTTTGAAATAGGTGCTTTTGATGAACTAGCCTCTTCTACTAGTTTTATAATCTGAGATAAAAAAGTCTCATCTTTTGTTTTTGTAACCCTAAATTTTATAACCCCATATTTGTTTATACTAGCTCCAAATACACTATCTCCAACTTTTTTTGAGATAGCTCTGCTCTCACCTGTTAGCATAGATTCATCAACTGATGTATCTCCAAAAATAATAACTCCATCTGTAGGAATAATTTGACCAGGTTTTACAATAACTATATCTTCAAGAGCTAAATTCTCAACTAAAACCTCTAGTTCTTTATCATCTTTTAAAATAGTTGCTTTTTTTACATTTAAATCTATTAATTTTTTAATTGCTTCAGATGTATTTGATTTTGCTCTTGCTTCAAGATATTTTCCAAATGTAATTAGAGTTAAAACAACAGCAGCACTCTCAAAATAAAGATTCATAGAGTACTCTTTTACAATATCTAAATCATTTACTCCTAAAGCATAAGCTATTTTATATATAGAGAAAACTCCATAAACCATTGCAGCACCTGTTCCAATTGCTACTAAAGAGTCCATATTTGGAGAGCCTTTAAAAAGTGTTTTAAACCCTACTTTATAATATTTTTTGTTTATTAAAACTATTGGAAGTGATAATAAAAATTGAGTAAATGAGAATGTTATAGCATTTTGTGTTCCGTGAAAAAATGATAAGAAATACCAATTTAACATATGCCCCATAGAGATATAAAATAGTGGGACTGCAAAAATTAAAGATATTATTAATCTATTTTTTAACTCCACTATCTCATTTGAAGATAAATCTTTTTCTTTATTTTTAATATTATCTATTTTTAAAGTTGCTTCATATCCAGCATTTTCAACAGATTTTATAATTTTTTCATCATCCAATAAACTCTCTTCATATTTTACAAGCATGCTATTGTTTAATAAATTGACATTTAGCTCTTTAACTCCTTGAAGTTTTTTAACACTTCTATCAACTGCATTTGAACAAGCAGAACATGTCATACCTTTAATATCAAATTTTCTAGTTATCATAAAAATCCTTGATAAATTTTGTATTGGATAATAACCAAGTTCCTTTTAAATGCGAATGAAGAGTTTAATCTTTAACAAAAACTTACTACTTTTTAGATATAATCTTGCCACTTTGAAAATAATCTTTTAAAATTATAGGAAAAAAATTGCAAAAAAATATTAGAAACTTTAGTATCATAGCTCATATTGACCACGGTAAATCAACACTTGCAGATAGAATTATTCAAGAGTGTGGAGGAATAAGTGATAGAGAAATGACTTCTCAAGTTATGGACAATATGGATATAGAAAAAGAGAGAGGTATTACAATAAAGGCTCAAAGTGTTAGGCTAAACTACACTTTAAATGGTGAAAAATATATTCTAAATCTTATAGATACTCCAGGACATGTCGATTTCTCTTATGAAGTAAGCCGTTCTTTAGCATCATCTGAAGGTGCTTTGCTTATTGTTGATTCAACTCAAGGTGTTGAAGCACAAACAATAGCAAATGTATATATTGCAATGGATAATGACTTAGAGCTTCTTCCTGTTGTTAATAAAATAGATTTACCAAGTGCTGATCCAATGAGAGTTTTAGCAGAAGTTGAAGAGGCTATTGGACTTGATTGTACAGAGCATAATTTAATAAGTGCAAAAACTGGTCTTGGAGTTAAAGATTTAATAGAGTCAATTATAAAAAGAGTACCTTCTCCAAATGGTGATGAGAATGCACCTACAAAAGCTTTAATCTACGACTCTTGGTTTGATAACTATTTAGGAGCTTTGGCGCTTGTAAGAGTTTATGATGGAAGTATCAAAAAAGGTCAAACTTTAAGAATGATGAATACAAAAGTTGAGCATCAAGTTTTAAGTTTGATGTATCCACACCCTTTAAAAAGAGAAGATACTTTAGAGATAAAAACAGGTGAAATAGGTATTGTTGTATTAGGTCTTAAAACTTTAGATGGAATTGCAGTTGGTGATACAATGACTGATGCAAAAAATCCAACTGCACAGATTATTGATGGTTTTGAACCTGCAAAACCATTTGTATTTGCAGGACTTTATCCTATAGAGACAGATAAATTTGAAGATTTAAGAGAGGCTTTGAATAAACTAAAATTAAATGACTCTTCAATCTCTTTTGAACCTGAAAGTTCAATGGCTCTTGGAAGTGGATTTAGAACTGGATTTTTAGGAATGCTTCATATGGAAGTTATTAAAGAAAGACTTGAAAGAGAGTTTGATTTAGATTTAATAGCAACTGCTCCAACAGTTATTTATGAAGTTTTAAAAAAAGATGGAGAAAAAATAACTATTCAAAATCCAAGCGAACTTCCTGAGCCAAACTATATAGAGACAATTTTTGAACCTTATGTAAAATCTACAATTTTAGTTCCTGATGAGTTTTTAGGAAATGTTATAAAACTTTTAAACGATAAAAGAGGAATTCAATTAAAAATGGATTACATAGGAAAAAGAGTTCTTCTTGAGTATGATTTACCTATGAATGAGATTGTAATGGATTTTTATGATAAATTAAAATCTACAACAAAAGGTTATGCATCTTTTGATTATGAACCTGTTGGATTTAGAGAAGGAAACTTAAAAAAACTTGATGTTAGAGTTGCTGGAGATATAGTTGATGCACTATCTATCATAGTTCCTGAAGATAAAGCTGTTTCAAGAGGAAGAGAGTTTGTAAAAGCACTAAAAGAGCTAATTCCTAGACAACTTTTTGAAGTTGCAGTACAAGCTAGTATTGGAAGCACAATAATTGCTAGAGAGACTGTAAAATCTATGGGGAAAAATGTAACTGCAAAGTGTTATGGTGGAGATATTACAAGAAAAAGAAAACTTCTTGAAAAACAAAAAGAGGGTAAAAAAAGAATGAAAGCTATCGGAAAAGTAAATGTTCCACAAGAGGCTTTTATGGCTGTATTGAAAATCTAAAAGGTTTTATTTTGAAGTGTACAAGTTGTGATAAGTTATCTTTACAAATGATTTGTAAAACTTGTCAAACCACACTACTTGAGCCAAACTTTTATAAAAAAGAGCTAGAGAAAGATTTTTTTATCTACTCTTTTTATGATTACAAAGATTTGGAAGATTTAATCCAAAGCAAATATCACTTCTATGGAGATAGAGTTTTTAATATCTTAGGAAAGCTTAGCTTTGCTAAATTTGCTTCAAACTTTACTTTTACCCACACTATTTTGGCTCTTCCAATAGATGACCACACAAGACACGATTTCTCTCAAACTGCTATTTTGGCAAAGCATTTAAAAAGTGCTTTTATAAAACCAGTTTTCAACACTTTAAAAGCTAAAAATATTGTTAAATATGCTGGAAAAAATTTGGAGTTTAGACAAAAAAATCCAAGAAAATTTATCTATAGTGGAGTAAAAAATTGTGATGTAATTTTAATTGATGATGTACTTACTACAGGAACAACTATTTTAGAGGCTAAAAAAGCTTTAAAAAAAGAGGGTGTAAATGTTTTGTTTGCTCTTACTCTATGCTCATTTTTAAATTAATAATAGATATAATCTATCCTTTAAAAGGATTTAGATGTTAGGAATAATAGACTACAATATGGGAAATCTGGCAAGTGTTTATAACGCTTGTTCAAAATTTACAAAAGATTTAAAAATTGTAAAAAATGCAGATGATTTAAAAAATTTAGACAAAATAATACTACCAGGAGTTGGAGCATATAAAGATGCTATGCAACATTTAGAAAATAGTGGCTTAAAAGATGCTATTTTAGATTTTGCAAATAGTAAAAAACCACTTCTTGGAATTTGCCTTGGAATGCAACTTTTGTTTGAAAGCTCTGAAGAGTTTGGATATACAAAAGGTTTAGGATTAATTGAAGGAAAAGTTGTGAAATTTGATAAATCAAAGATGAGTAGTGATTTAAAAATTCCACATATGGGATGGAATAAAACAGTAAATAAAGATAATCCACTTTTTAAAAATCTACAAAACCCATATTTATATTTTGTACACTCTTATCATGTCGTTACAGATGATAAATATACAATAGCAACAACAAATTATGGATATGATTTTGTAAGTGCTGTAAACAAAGATAATATTTTTGGATTTCAACCTCATCCTGAAAAGTCTCATAATAATGGACTTAAAATATTAGAAAACTTTATAAATTTATAATAAAAAAGGCTTTGTTCTCAAAGCCCTTTAGGTTTTTGCTACTTTTTAGGGGATTTTCAATCCCCGCTATAAAAAGTAGTAATTGAGAAAAAAGTTCCTTTTTTAAATAGGAACTATTTAAAAAGGAGAAATTATGGATATATTACCAGCGATTGATTTAAAAGATGGAAAGGCTGTAAGACTTAGCAAAGGGCTTATGGATAGTGCAAAAATCTACTCAGATGAACCATGGATGGTAGCAAAAAGATTTGAAGAGTTAGGAAGTAAGTGGGTTCATATTGTTGATTTAAATGGAGCATTTGAAGGAAAACCAGCCAACTTAGAGCAGATTAAAAAAATTAGAGAGAACTGTAATTTAAAAATTGAACTTGGTGGCGGAATAAGAGATGAAAAAACTATTCAGATGTATTTAAAACTTGGAGTTGATAGATTAATTCTTGGCTCAATCGCTGTTAAAGATCCACAATTTGTAAAAGATATGGCAAAAAAATATCCAATCGCTGTTGGAATTGATGCAATAAATGGAATGGTTGCAGTTGAGGGTTGGGCAGAAGTTTCAACAATGAAAGCTACCTCTTTAGCAAAAGAGTTTGCAAATGCTGGAGTTGAAGCAATTATTTGTACAGATATAAGCAAAGATGGTATGCTTTGTGGAGTTAATGTTGAATTTACGCAAGATATTGCACTTGCTAGCAATGTTTACACAATTGCAAGTGGTGGAGTTAAAGATATTGAAGATATCAAAAACTGTAAAGCAAATGGAAATATTGGTGGAGTAATTGTTGGAAAAGCATTTTATGAAGGTACTTTAGATTTAGAAGAGGCTTTTAAAATTCTTTAATATAAGCTAGAAAATTCTAGCTTATATTATCTTTTATAGCCTCTATAAAATCATCTCCATCATTTACACACTTACAAACTTTATACTCAAGTATTCCAATCTCATCGGCAACTTCTCTATATTCAATATCAAGTTCAAAATCTGTTTCAGAGTTATCCACAATAAATGATAGTGGATAGATAATTACATTATCATTTTCAAAGTTTTTTAACATATCTTCAAGTGAAGGTTCAAGCCATTTTAGTGGTCCAACTTTTGATTGATAAGCAAGATTTATAGATTTAAAATCTATATTTTTTTCTTTTAATTTTTTACTTAAAATCTCAACATGTTCAATCATCTGTTTTTGGTATGGGTCACCATTATCAACAATTTTTTGAGGAAGTCCATGAGCTGAGAAAATAAGATTGTATTTAACACCTTCTTGCATATTTCTCTCTATCTCATTTACAATGCAGTTGTTAAATTTATCATTTTTATAAAAATCATTTATAGTTTTGATTTTAAAACTATTTTTTGCATATTTTAAAAAATCTTCCATTGAAGATTTTGTAGTTGTTGTAGAGTATTGCGGATAAAGTGGAAGTAAAAAAACTTCACTTATTCCATCCTCTTTTAACTTCTCAACAACATCTTTTGCAAAAGGTGGAGTATATCTCATAACTTGATATGTTGTATATCCATCTATTTTCTCGTTACACTTTTCTACTAACTTTTCTGTTAAAGAATTAATTGGAGATGCATTTCCAATCTCCTCATAGTTTTTCCAAGCACTATTTAATCTCTTTGTTACTATAAAAAAAGCTATCATTTTTCTAAGAAGTGCGCTTTTAACTGTTAAAATATTCTCATCATTAAACATATTTGTTAAAAACATTTTTAATTCATCTTTGCTTCTAGCCCCACCCATATTTAGTAAAACTAAAGCTTTGTTACTATTTTTCATCTTCCAACCTTATAATTTTATTACTACACCATTTTGCCATATCTAAATCGTGAGTCACCAATAAAACAGCACAAGAATCAAGAAGTTCAACTATTAACTTCATTGTCTCATAAGCTATTATATTGTCAAGTGCTGATGTTGGCTCATCAACTAAAAGAAGCTCTGGCTTTAAAAGAATTGCTCTTAAAATAGAGCATCTTTGAAGTTGACCACCACTTAACTCATACGGTTTTTTATATAAAAACTCAATATCTAAACTTAATTTTGGCAAAATCCTATCAAGTTCATCTTTAAAATCTCTATTTAAAACATCTTTTATCTGCTCATAAATAGTATATGTTGGATGAAAAGATGAAAAAGGATCTTGAAATATAATAGCTGTTTTGCTCTTTTTTATCTCTCCAAACTCCTGTTTTAAATTTCCTAAAATAAGTTCAAAAAGTGTTGATTTTCCACTACCACTCTTTCCAATTATTGTTACAAGTTCACCTTTTTTTAGATTTAAATTAAAGTTTGAAAATATATAGTTACCTTTTTTGTAAGCAAATTTTAGATTTTTTATCTCTAACACAAAACTATCCAAAAGCTATTTCCTTTTTTAGTTTGTAATATATTCAAAATAGGCTTTAATATATATTTATATTTAATATATTTTTAATTGTAATAATTTATTAACCTTTTTTATTAAGAGAATTACAAAGAAAATATAGTTAGAATACAGCTTAAAATTTTAAAGGAGAAAAGATGAAAAAAATCATTCTAACAACTATTGCTTTATCAGCATTTGCTTTTGCAGCTGCACCAGCATCTTATGCTACATGTAAAGCATGTCATGGAGTTAAAGGTGAAATAAATGTAACTACTCAAAGTAAATCGTTTGTTCCAGCTAACCAAACTAAAGAAAATATAGTAAAAGCTTTAAATGGTTATAAAGATGGATCTTATGGTGGTCCTATGAAAGCACTTATGAAAGGTTATGCAACAAGATTAAGTGATGCTGATATTAAAGAGTTAGCTGAATATATGGGAAAATAATCTAAGATTATTTTACTAAATCAAAGAGGATAAGTTTTACTTATCCTCTTTTTTTTGCTCTTTTTCTTTCTCTAAGCTATCTTTTTTTGCATCTTTAATAGCTTGCTCTTTTTTTATAGCATCATTTAAATCATCAACACTATCAAAAAGTAAACCACTTGTAATTTTATTTGCATCATCAAATTGACCATTTTTTGCTGCCCAAATAAACAAAAGTAACATTCCAGCTGAGATTATAAGTCCCACAATTAACATAAAAAATAGTGTATCATCAATCATTTTTATCCTTTAATTTAATTCTTAGTGAGTTAAAAATAACTACAAGTGAGCTTAAACTCATTGAAAGAGCTGCTACAAGAGGAATAACATATCCAGCCATTGCTAAAGGAATTGTTACAGAGTTATAAATAAGTGAAAAAGCCAAATTCTGTTTAATATGTTTATATGTCTTTTTTGATATTTTAAAAGTATCTTCTAGTGCTTTTAATTTTGAATTTAAAATCACAATATCAGATACAAGCATTGAAACATCAGCTGAATTTCCCATAGCAATTGCAACATCACTTGAAGCTAGTGCAACACTATCATTAACTCCATCCCCAACCATTACAACAATTTTTTCATCATCTTTTAGTTTTTTGATAAAATCTGCTTTATTTTGTGGAGTTTGATTAAAATAGAACTCATCTATTTTAAGCTCATTTGCAACCTCTTTTGCAACAAAACCATTATCTCCAGTTAGCATTACACTTTTTATATTTTTACTCTTTAAATAATCTATTAGCTCTTTTGCATCATCTTTTATCTCATCACTTAATTCAAAAATAGCAACTATTTTTTTATCTACTGAAAAAGAGTATATAGTTTTAAAAGTTGTAAAATCAATATCAATTCCAAACTCTTTTTGAAGCTCTATATTTCCACCCAAAAGAGATAAATCTTTATATTTTGCACTTAAACCTTTTGCTTCAATATTTTTTACATCTTCTAAAGTTAATTTCTCTAAAGAGTAATTTTTTTCTAAATATTTTTTAACTGCAAGGCTTACTGGATGATTTGAACTATCTAAAAGTGAATATAAAAGATTTAAGATATTTTTATCTTCACTAAAAATTTGTGAATTTTCTACTTTTAGCTCACCTTTTGTAAGTGTTCCTGTTTTATCAAAAACTACAATATTTGCATTTGCAATTGTCTCAATATATTTAGCCTCTTTTAAAAGCAAAGATTTTTTTGCTAATTGTGAAATTCCAACCAAACTTGCCATTGGAGTTGCAAGTGCTAAAGCACAAGGACAAGCAATTACAACAACTGAAACAGCTGTTATAAATGATCTTTCAAATTGATTTGTATTTTCAAAGTAAAAACCTAAATCAAGACCAAAATAGTACCAAACCAAAAAAGTAGCAAATGCAATAGTAAGAATTGTTAAACTAAACCCTCTTGATAGCTTATTTGCCAAAGTTTGGATTTTTGGTTTTGAATTTAGTGAATCTTCAAGTAAAGTTACAATTGATGAAAAAGTAGAGTTTTTAAAATCTTTTGTAACTTCAAAATGAATTAAAGAGTCTAAAATAGCAGTTCCACTATATATAATATCATCTTGTTTTTTATAAACAGGAGTTGATTCTCCTGTTAAACTTGACTCATCAAATGATGCACTTCCAAATACAATTTTTCCATCAACTGGAACTTTCTCTCCAATTTTAAGTTCAATAATATCTCCAACTTTTATAGAGTTTAAAGCTCTTGTCTCTTTTTTCCCATTCTCTATTACAACAGCTTCTAAAGGTAGAGTTGATTTTATTTTATCAAGTGTATCAACTGCTGATTTTTTTCCAATAACTTCAAGATATTTTCCAACCAAAACAAAAGTTATAATCATAGCAACTGAATCAAAATAGCTCTCACCCTTTGCTCCAAGCATCACACTAAGTGAGTAAAGATAGGTTAAAGATGCACCTGTACTTACAAGTAAATCCATATTTACCATACGGTTTTTTACTCCATAATAAGCACCTTTATAAAAAACAAACCCACTATAAAACAAAACTGGAGTTGTTAGAATAAACTCAGCAAAATGAATCATATCTTTTACTTCATTGCTCATTCCTGTAAAAAAGCCTGTATATTTTGCAACACTTAGCATCATAATATTCATAGTACAAACAACAGCTACCATCATTCTTACAAAATAGTCTTGTTTCGCTTTTTTTGCCTGAACATCAGCCACACTTGAATCATAAGCATAAGCGTTGTAACCAATTGCTCTAATCTTTTTTATAATATCTGATAGCTTTAAAATATCACTATTAAAAACAACTCTAGCCTTATTTGTTGTAAAATTGATATTTGCTTCAATAACACCTTTTGTATCATACAAAATCTTCTCATTTAACCAAATACAAGCAGCACAATGAATTCCTTCAAGTATTAAATCAATTTGAGTAAAACCATCTTTTGTTTTTGATGTGTAGTTATCTAAAAAATTTTGAGAGTCAAATTTTGATAAATCATCATTAGAGATTTGAAGAGGAGCTTTTATGCTCTTATTTCCAAGCTTTTCATAAAAAGAGTCAAGATTTTCATCTTTTAAAATATGATAAACACTTTGACAACCACCGCAACAAAAATTTAAATCATTCTCTTTTATCATTACACTACTATCAAATGATAAATGACAATGATTACATACTATTTTTGACAAAAAAAGTCTCCTAACCGCTTATTATTAAACTATATATAAAAAAATTTAAGTATTATATCTTATTTATTTTCAAAGAGTGGTTTAATGAACAAAGATATAGATAGGCTAAAAAATGTTAATGTACTTTATGCTGAAGATGAGAAAGAGTTAAGAGATATTACATCTGAATTCTTAAAATCATTTACAAAAACGCAATATGTTGCTTCAAATGGAGAAGAGGGATTTAATCTATTTTTAGAGCATCAAGATAGTATTGATTTAATAATAACCGATATAAATATGCCTATTTTATCAGGTATGGATATGATTAAAAAAATTAAAGAGATAAATCCTAAAATTCCAATTATTATAGCAACTGCATTTTCAAATAAAGAGTATTTACTTGAAGCCATAAATATTGGTGTTGATAAATATGTTCTTAAACCAATTGATATATCAAAACTTCTTCAAGCAATGCTTCAATCCTTAAATTATCATGAGTTAAAAGATTTATATACAGATAATCTTACAAAACTTGCAAATAAAAATAGACTTCAAAAAGATTTAAAATACTCAAACAATGATCTATTAGCACTATTGGATATTGATGAGTTTTTAGCAACAAATGATCTATTTGGTGAAAAAATTGGAGATAAAATTTTAATTGAATTTGCATCAAAAATGAGAAACTATTTTAGTTCAAAAGATTTTTCTCTTTATAGAATTGAGTCAGATAAATTTGCCGTAAGTCCAAAAAATACTATTGATATAGATACTTTTTTTGTAATCTGTAGAGATTTTCTAGATACGATTGAAAGTGATGCTTTTTTAATTGATGATAATGAGATTGATGTAAATGTTACAATTGGTATTGCAAAAGGTGATGGAGAACAAGCTTATAAATATACAAAAAGAATTATAAACTATGCTAGAAAAAAATTCCAAAAAATTATGATTTATGAGGATTCATATAATATTCATAAATCTTTTGAGCAAAATATTATGTGGATAAAACTTTTAAAACAAGGTTTTAAAGAGAACTTATTAAAAGCATTTTTTCAACCTATTGTTGATACAAAAACTAAAGAAGTTTTAAAATATGAAGCACTTATTAGATACATAAGTCTTGATGGAAAAGTTCACGGTCCTTATGAGTTTTTAGAAGTTGCAAAAAAAACTAGACTTTATCAAAATATTGTAAAAGTTATTTTAGATGACTCTTTAAAACTAATAAAAGAGAAAAAGAAAAAAGTATCTATAAATATCTCTTATGTAGATTTAATAGATGATAAAACAAAAAAATATATTTATGACTTTTTAGAAAAAAACAGAGAGTTTGTAAACAATCTTGAGTTTGAACTATTGGAGAGTGAAGAGATTATAGATTTTAATATCATAAAAGATTTTATTACAAATGTATCTAAATATAGTTGTAAAGTTGGTATTGATGATTTTGGTGCTGGCTACTCAAATTTTCATATTTTATCAAAGTTAGATATTAGTTTTGTAAAAATAGATGGCTCATTAATAAAAGATATTCACAACTCAAAAGAGCTTGAGATAATTGTAAGAACAATCGCAAGTATTGCTAAGGATTTTCATATAAAAACAATTGCTGAGTTTGTAGCAACTGAAAATATTTATGAAAAAGTTAAGGCTCTAAATATAGACTACTCTCAAGGTTACTATTTTGACAAGCCTTTAACATTTGAAGAGATAGTTTAGGCTTCTAGCCAACTATTTACTATCTCATCTTTTGAATATAGTTTTGACTTTACTCTTGCAGCTGTTGCAATAGCCAAAATCTGTTTTTTTGCCTCATTTAAGTTTTCATTTACAATTAAATAATCATAATCTAAAAACTCCTCCATCTCAACTCTTGCATTTTCAACTCTTTTATTAATACTATCTTCACTATCAGTTGCTCTTGCAATTAATCTTTGTTCTAATATCTTTTTTGTTGGAGTTGTAATAAATACAGAAGTTATTAGATTTTGAAGTTTTTTTCTTATAATTTTGTGCCCTTGAACATCAATATCAAATATAACTAATTTTCCAGCATTTAAGGCTTCAATTACTGGTTTAAGTGAAGTCCCATAATAGTTGTCATGAACTTTTGCATACTCTAAAAAGTTTGCATCTTTTATATCCTCTTCAAACTTCTCTTTACTTACAAAAAAGTAATCAATTCCATCTTCTTCTGCTTCTCTTGGCTCTCTTGTTGTTGTAGAGATAGAAAAATATAGATTTGGAATATTTTTTATAACTTCTTTTAATAGAGTAGATTTTCCACAACCACTAGGTCCTGAAACAATTAATACCGCACCTCTTAGTTCATTCATAAATTACTCTCCTTTTAGCGAAATTTTAAGATTTATAACTTCATTTCTAGCTAACCTATCTATTATATTTTGATTTAATTTAAGTAAAAGTGGCTTTAATTCATCCATTTTAAATCTATTTAAAACTAAAGTATAATCCTCTTTTTCTAAATCAAATTCATAATCTTTTACTTCATCAAGTGCATCATCAATAATATCAGTGATATCTTTCCAATCTCTCTCTTCTAATTTTTGTATATTCTCACTTTTATCATCTAAAAAGCTATTTATCTTTTTTAACTCACTTTTATCTAGAACTCCACCTTGTCTAATAGAGTTTAAAGATACAATACTCTCATCATCTAAATCATTTTTTCTAAAAAAACCATCATCAAAATCATCTTCAATTAAAGTTTCAAAAAAATCCTCAGCTAAATCACTCTCTTTTTCTTGCATCTCATTAAAACTTTGCGAATCTTCAATATAGTTATCTTTAACTAAACTATCTTTAAATGTATCAAAATTGTGACCATTTTCAATCTCATCTTTTAAAATCTTTATCTGCTCTTTTAATATAGCTTCAAGTTTTGTTGGTAAAAAAGGTCTAGGAACTACAAAATCGCTTGGAAGGTCATAGCTTAACTCTTCAGAGTTAATAGCTGCAAGTTTTTTTGTAAATCTTTTTAACTTTAAAAAATCACTTCCAATAAAAGGTTGATCAACAACAATAAAGTCAAATTTACCTTGAAATTTTGTATTTCTTTCAATATTTAAATCAATTCCTAATCTTTTACAAACTAAATTAAATATATGCTCAATTATTGCTGTATTACAAATTAGAAGCAATTTCATTTTAAAATCTCCTTCAAGCTTAAATCCTCCAACTTAAAAACTCTATCACACTTGAAAGCTAAATCATCTTCATGAGTAACTAAAACAAGTGCCGCATTATTATTTTTTATATATTCAAAAAGTGTATTCATAACTATATTTGCAGTTTTTTTATCTAAATTTCCCGTTGGTTCATCTGCAAATATTATATTTGGTTTTTTCATTAAAATTCTAGCAATAGATAATCTTTGTTGCTGTCCACCACTAAGCTCTCCAACACCTTGATTTAAAACATGAGCTATATCTAACTGCTCTAAAAGTCTATTGTCAATCTTCTCTTTGCTTAATAGTGTTGCTATTTGAAGATTCTCAATTGCACTAAATCCTCTAAATAAATAGTGTGCTTGAAAAACTATTCCAAAATCTTCTCTTCTTATTTTTAAAAGCTTATCTTGCTTTAAAGAGTATATATCTTTATTTTTAAAAACAACAGTTCCAGATGTTGGCTTTAAAAGTGAAGATAATATATTTAAAAGAGTTGATTTTCCACTACCACTACTTCCAATAATTGCTATTGACTCTTTCTCTTTTATATCTAAATTTATATTTTTAAAAAGTGGATAATCAAAATTGTGTTCAATATTTGAAGCTTTTAGAAGTAAAGAGGAGTTGAGTGTTTTATTAGATTTTTTTTCACTCACAACTCTCTCCTTTATTTTAAATAGTTAAAAACTACTTACTATTTTCCCATTTGTTTTGCAACTTCAGCTGCGAAATCTTCTTCTTTTTTCTCGATTCCTTCACCAAGTTCAAATCTAACATAAGATGTAATTTTAATTGATTGATCAACTTCAGCAATTGCTTGCTCAACAGTTTGTTTATCATTCATTACATAAGCTTGAGATAAAAGTGCAAATCTTCCATCTAATTGAGTGTTATCAGTGATATATCTCTCAATTTGTCCAGGAATAATATTTGCCCAAATTTTTTCAGGTTTTCCAGCAGCTCTTAACTCATCTTCAAATCTTGCTTTTGCTAGTGCAATAGCTTCTTCAGTTAATTGAGATCTAGAAACAAACTCTGGAATCTTTTTAAGAGGTTTTTTCAATCTTACTAACTCTTCATTTTCAGCTTCAATCTCAGCTCTAATTGCTCTGTTTTCAGATTCAACAAAAGCTGGATCTAAATCTTTATATGAAATAACAGTTGGTTTCATAGCAGATGCATGCATAGCAATGTTTCTTAAAAGTGCAGTTGCTTTATCTTTAACACCAGCATCACAAGAAGCAGCTAAAACAACACCTGTTCTTCCAGTTACATGAACATAACCATTTACAACTTGACCTTCAACACACTCTAATTTTCTAGCAACTAAGTTTTCACCAATTGTTGCAATTTTTTCAGCTAAAAATGTTGAAAACTCTTGCCCATTTATTGTTGAGCTATTTAAAGTTTGTGCATCTTTAATTCCGTTATTTAAAGCATGAGATGTAATCTCTTTTGTAAGATTTACAAAGTTTTCATTTTTTGCAACGAAATCTGTTTGTGCGTTAAGCTCTAAAATTACAGCTTTTGTATTGTCACTATTAATTTCAATAGCAACTAAACCTTCAGCAGCAACATTTCCAGCTTTTTTAGCAGCTTTTCCAAGACCAGCCTCTCTTAAAGCTTGAACAGCTTTATCTAAATCTCCACCAGTCTCATTTAAAGCATTTTTACAATCCATCATACCAGCACCAGTTAACTCTCTTAACTCTTTAATTAATTGTGGTGTAACTGCTGCCATTATGCTTCCTCACCTTCTGCAATCTCATTTTCACCCTCTGCTAATGCTTCAGCTAATACCTCATCTTGCTCTTCTTTTGAAATTGGTTCAATAACATCTGCACCATTTTCAGCTAAAGCAGCTTTTCCTTCATTCATAGCTGCAGCCATTTCGTTGCAGAATAAGTGAATTGATCTAATAGCATCATCATTTCCAGGAATTGGTAAATCAACAACATCTGGATCACAGTTTGTATCTAAAGGAGCTACAACAGTAATTCCTAATCTTCTAGCTTCAGCAATTGCAATTTTCTCTTTAACAGCATCAAGAACAAACATCATATCTGGAAGTTTGTGCATCTCTTTGATACCACCAAGGTATAACTCTAATTTTTCTTCTTTTCTTGAAAGCATTAAAGCTTCTTTTTTAGTTAGAAGGTCTAATTGCCCCTCTTCTCTCATTTTTTTAATAATTTCTAATTTTCTAATTGATTTTTTAATTGTTCCAAAGTTTGTAAGCATTCCACCTAACCATCTGTGGTTTACATATGGCATTCCACAAGACTCAGCAGCTTTTTTAATAGTTTCACTAGCTTGTTTTTTAGTACCAACGAAAATCATCGTTTGACCTTCAGCTGCTCTATCTCTAACAACATTATATGTATATCTAAAGTATCTTAGAGTTTTTTGTAAATCTATAATATAGATATTTTTTCTAACACCAAAAATAAATTTTTTCATTTTTGGATTCCATCTTCTTGTTTGGTGTCCGAAGTGTACACCACACTCTAATAGGTCTTTCATTGTAACCATGTTAATTCTCCTTGAATTATGTCTGTTTTTATTTTTTTCTAGGGTTTAGCCTCTGTATCCCTTAATGCTAGTTTTTAAGCTAACACAACCCGAGCAAGGATTGATACATGTGAGGTACTAAATTAAAAATCAAATTGATTTAAAAAATAGAACTGCGATTATATCTAAAGAAAATTAAGATTTGTTTAATTTTTTGTTTTTATTTTGTTTAAGATTTTTAGAATTTCTGTTTTATCACTAAACTCAAATTTTTTATCACCAACTATTTGAGTAGCTTCATCACCTTTTCCAAGAACCAAAACTACACTTTTATCATCTGTTAAAGATATAGCTTTTTTTAAAGCTTCTGCTCTATTCTCTTCTACAATAACATTTGATTTATCATCAATACCTGCTAATATATCTTCTATTATTTTTTTTGGATCTTCGAATCTTGGATTATCACTTGTTACAACTATATGTTTTGAATATTTTTTTGCAACTTTGCCCATTAAAGGTCTTTTGGCACTATCACGGTTTCCACCAGCTCCAAAAACACAAATTATATCTTTGTTTGGAAAACTTTTTAAAACCTCATCCATACCATCTGGAGTGTGAGCAAAATCTACAATTATAAATGGTTTTTGAGATACTATCTCCATTCTTCCACTAACACTTTGGAAATTCTCAACTGCCTTGCAAATTTCATCTAAAGCTCTTTTTGTAGTTATAAAAACAGCAGCTATTGAAGCCATTAGATTATAGATATTAAAAATACCCATCATTTTTGTATTAAAGCTATATTTTTTATCTTCATATATAAATTCAACACTCATTTTATTCTCAATAGTTTTATTTATAACTTGAAAATTAGAACTATTTTTTAAAGAGTAAGTAAAAGCGTTTTTTGAGTTATATTTTAAAACTTCATCATCAATATTTACTAATTTTGTGCTCTCATCACTTAAGAATGAGTTTTTTACATCTATATACTCTTCAATAGTTTTATGATAATCTAAATGATCTCTTGTAATATTTGTATGAATTTTTAAAGCAAAATGTAAACCTTCGATTCTATTTTGAGATATTGCGTGAGAGCTTACTTCCATTACAAAAAATTGACATGAATTTTCTATAGCTTTTTGAATATTTACAAAATTTCCAATTTGAACTGGAGTTGTAAGTGAATAATCTTCAACTTGATTTTCATTTATAAAAAATCCTCTAGTTCCTTGAAGAGCTACTTTATAACCCAAATTTAAAAGAATTTTATAAATTGTTGTAGCTGTTGTTGTTTTTCCATTTGTCCCTGTAATTCCAATAATTTTAATAGAACTCATATCTAAATAGTTTTTCAAATTTTTTGATTCTATTATCTTAAAACCACCATTTATAGCAATATCTTTAAATTTTTCATTATTTTTTGATAATACAAAGATACTATCTTTTTCTAACTCATTTGTATTATCTGTAAAGATTTTATTCTTTATGATTAACTTCATTACTCTTCTCTTCCAATCTTTTATAAAGTTTTACTATCTCTTTATCATGAATAAAATATTCATTAAAACCCTCAAGATAGTTATATGCCATATTACTAAAACCATTATCTATAAGTTTTGTAACAAAATCATAAAAATCATCTTTTGATTCAATTGCTACTTTTGTAGAGAACATAATATCTTCAAAAGCAACTTTAAATGAGCCTCTTTGTTCAATTAACTTTTTAAAATCACTATAATTTATAGCATCAAGCTGATTTACAGTTGTCAAATTAAGCTCTTTTAAAAGCATCATCATCTTATCAATGTCTCCATCGTAAGCCTTTATAACACCTTTTACATAATCTATTGCTTCTTGCAAATCATCATCTTTTAATATTGTAAAATAGTCAAACAAAGCTATTGCTTTTGAAGCATCTTCTAAAGCAATATCACAAAAAAGTGCATATATTTTGTACTCATCTTTTTGTGGAAAATTATCTACCAATAAAGAGTACAAAAAAAGTGCTTTTTCAAATCTTCTTTGAGCAAAAAGCGAATGCGCATCATTTAATACTCTATTTTCGTTTATCATGTAGTTATTAATCCTCTAAATAGTTCTCTTTTCCTATTGGAACATTAATTATTTTTAAATCTGGATGTATTGCACTTTTAAGCTCTTTTTCTACTACATATTTTAGTGTACTTCCACTTGCACTACATCCAACACAAGCACCTTGTAACTGAATATAAACTTTTGCATTTTTTATATCTAATAACTCAATTGCTCCACCATCTCGTGCAAGCATAGGAGATATTTTTTTACTTATTATATTTTTTACAGGATCAAGCAAATCCTCATCATTAAATGGAAACATTTTTATTTACCTTTTTTTTTATACTTTTTTACAAAAAATATTCCAATAGCAGTTATTACTAATATAACTGCTATAGTTTGGAATATAAATGTAAGAGTAACTTCATTTTCAAACATTACTTAATCACTTCTTCACATCTAGAACATAGTGTTTCTTCTTTTGTTGAAGTATATTTCCAACATCTAGGACATTTATGTCCACTTGCTTTGTAAACTTTAAACTCGTTATCTTCAAGTTTGAAACTTCCTAGTAATTCTTTGCTTGAAGTTATATTTGATAATTTACTAACTAAAAACCAATCACTTGATTCTACCTCATCTAAAGATAAAAACTCTTTATTATCTGTAACTATCTCTAATTCTAAAGTAGATTTTATGATTTTTTCTTTACTTAAAGCATCTTTTATTTCTGAGAACTTCTCTTTTGCTTCTACAAACAACTCATCTTTTATTTCAGATTTTACATCTGGAAGGTTATATTTTTCAAAATCAAAAATATCTTTTGCATCACCTTTTATAATTTTTGGTGCAAACTCAAGTAACTCATCCATTGTATAAGTTAAAATACATGCTAATGTACTAATTAATTTTTTAGTAATCATAGCCATAGCTGTTTGAGATGCAGTTCTATGAATATCATTTTTATCATCACAATATAATCTATCTTTACAAACATCTAAATAAATTCCTGATAAATCAACAACTAAAAAGTTATTTAGTTTATTTAAACCTTTTGAAAACTCATAGATTTTAAAACTAGACTCTATCTCATCAAAAACTCTTTTTGCTTTCTCTAAAATCCACTTATCTAAAACTCCAAGTTTAGATACATCAACTAATGAATCAAGTCCATCAATATTTGCAAGTAAAAATCTTGCTGTATTTCTTATTTTTCTATAAAGTTCACCATTTTGTTTTAAAATATTATCAGAGATTTTCAAATCACTTTGATAATCACTCATAGCAACCCAAAGTCTTAAAATTTCACTTCCATACTCTTTTAATACTTTATTGGGAGCTACAACATTTCCTTTAGATTTACTCATTTTTTCACCCTTTTCATCAACAGTGAATCCATGAGTTAAAATAGATTTATAAGGTGCAACTTCACTACTTGCAAGTGTTGTAAGAAGTGATGATTGAAACCAACCTCTATGTTGATCACTTCCTTCAAGATACATATCAGCTGGGAATGTTCCAGCATCATAATTTCCACTTCTTAAAACAGCATTTTGTGTACTTCCACTATCAAACCAAACATCCAAAATATCCAAAGTTTTTTCTAAATCATCAGGATTTAATCCACTTCCAGGATATAATAAATCTTTAATTTCCATATCATACCAAGCATCACAACCATGTTGTTCAAAGATCATTGCTGTAAAGTTTAATACTTTTTCATCAAAAATTATCTCATCAGTTTTTTTATTTCTGAAAAATGCAATTGGAACTCCCCAATCTCGCTGTCTACTAATACACCAATCAGGTCTTCCATCAAGCATAGCTTTTAATCTATTTCTTCCCCACTCTGGATAGAATTTTAGATTTTCAACCACCTCAAGAGCATTTTCTCTTAAAGTTTTGTTTTTATTTCCATACTCATCATCAATAGATATAAACCACTGTTTTGTTGCTCTAAAAATAATTGGTGTATGAGTTCTCCAACAGTGTGGATAAGAGTGTCTAATATCTACTCTTTTTAATAAAGCAGCTCCTAACTCTTCTAAAATCAACTCATTTGCTTTAAATACATTTAATCCTAAATATTTATCACAATCTTTAAATAGTTTTTCTCTAATAATTGTTTCATCATATTTTCCATAAGCATCAACTGGCATAATCACTTCAATACCATATTTAAGTGATACTTTATAGTCATCTTCTCCATGTCCTGGTGCTGTGTGAACTGCTCCACTTCCAGAATCCATTAAAACATGCTCACCAAAAATAACTCTAGAGTCTCTACCATTTAGTGGATTTGTAGCCTTTGTATTCTCTAATTTTAATACATCTATTGTCTCAATAATAGACCCTTTTATAACCTCTTGCTCAATTAAAGAGTTATATAGTTTACGAGCTACTATAAATTTATCACTTGTAAGAACATACTCTTCATCTTTATTTAGTGCAATCGCTTGATTTGCTGGTAGTGTCCAAGGTGTTGTTGTCCAAATAATAATACTAGCATCAAGATCTTGATGTTTAAATGCCACATAAATTGAAGGTGAAGTTTTATCTTCATACTCAACTTCAGCTTCAGCTAAAGCTGTTTGAGCTGCCCATGACCAATAAACAGGTTTACTTCTTTGAACCAATAATCCTTGTTTTGCAATTGCACAAAGCTCTCTATAAATATTTGCTTCAAATTTAAAATCCATTGTTAAATATGGATTTTCCCAATCAGCAATAACTCCAAGTTGTTTAAACTCATCTTTTTGAATTTCAACAAATTTTGTTGCATGATCTCTACAAAGTTGTCTTAATTTTGATTTTGGAAGCTCTTTTTTCTTTTGGCTTCCTATTTTTTCTTCAACTTTTTGCTCAATTGGTAAACCATGACAATCCCAACCTGGAGTATATCGTATAGTTTTTCCATCAAAATAGTGAAATTTATTTATAATATCTTTTAAAATTTTATTTAAAGCATGACCTATATGAATATTTCCATTTGCATAAGGAGGTCCATCGTGAAGCGTAAATGATGGACACCCCACTCTATTTTGTTTCATTCTTTCATAAACTTTTTTATCATCCCATTGTTTATATTTAATAGGTTCATTTAAAGGAAGATTTCCTCTCATTGGAAAATCTGTTTTTGGTAGTAGTAAACTCTCTTTATAATCCATCATAACACCTTATATTTATCTGTTTAGCTTATTATTTAAATCGCTGATTATATCTAAAAGAGTTTTAATTTACTTTAATCAACAAAAATAGTTAATTTTCAAATTTTAAATATTTCATTTATCTAAAATCAAAACTTTATATGATAAAATCGTTCCCAAATTTTGACATTAAAAATATAGGATATAAAATGAGTGCAAAACATTATGAAGTGATCGTTGTTGGTGGTGGAATTTCAGGAGCTGCTATGTTCTTTGAACTTGCTAAATATTCAGATGTAAAGAATATCTGTCTTTTAGAGAAATATGAAGATTTAGCAACTTTAAATTCAAAAGGTACAAGTAATTCTCAAACAATTCACGTTGGTGATATTGAAACAAACTATACATTTGAAAAAGCAAAAATTACAAAAAGAACTGCAAAAATGATTGAAAAGTTCTGTTTGGCATACAACTTACAAGATAAAATTATGTTCAAACACCAAAAAATGGCTCTTGGAGTTGGAGAAAAAGAGGTTAAATTTATTACAGATAGATATAATCAATTTAAAGAGATTTTCCCATATTTAGAGTTATGGGACAAAGAGGCTTTAAGAGAAAAAGAGCCATTACTTGTTTATGCTGATAAAGAGAGAACAAAAGATAGACCTGAACCAATTGTTGCAATGGGTACAAATGATCAATACACAACTGTTGATTTTGGAGCTATGACAAAAGAACTTGTAAAAGCTGCTAAAGAGGCTGATAGTTCAAAAATTACTGATGTATTCTTTAACTCAGAAGTTGATGAGATAGAAAAAATTGACAAAATGTTTAAAGTAACAACTACTAAAGGAGATGTTTATACAGCTGATTTCGTTGTTGTAAATGCAGGAGCACATTCACTTTATCTAGCTCACAAAATGGGACATGGAAAACATATGGGTTCACTATCTATGGCTGGATCATTTTATATTACAAATGGAACATACTTAAATGGTAAAGTTTATATGGTACAAAATGACAAACTTCCATTTGCAGCGCTTCATGGAGATCCAGATATCTTATGTGAAGGTAAAACAAGATTTGGACCAACAGCTCTTGCACTTTTAGTTTTAGAAAGATACAAAGGTGGAAAATCATTCTTCCAATGTTTAAAAACTTTAAACTTTGATGGAAGTATTATGAAAATATTCTGGGATTTATTAAAAGATTCAGATATTAGAAACTATGTATTTAAAAACTTCTTATTTGAAATTCCAGGAATTAATAAAAAACTTTTTGTTAAAGATGCACAAAAAATTGTTCCTTCACTAAGTGTAGATGATATTGAGTATGCAAAAGGTTTTGGAGGAGTTAGACCACAAGTTTTAAATAAAACGGAGAAAAAACTAATGTTAGGTGAAGCTTCTATTACTGAAGAAGAAGGAATCATATTTAATATGACACCATCTCCAGGTGCAACTTCTTGTCTTGGAAATGCAGAAAGAGATATTAAAATTGTTACAAAACATCTTGGAAAAACTTTCTACGAAGATAAATTCCTAGCTGATTTTACAGATGATAAATAATAATTAGAAAAAGGCAAAAGCCTTTTTCTTCATAAAGGATTTTTATGTCAAAAAAATTCTCTAAAAAAGATATGATAACTCTACAAAATCTACTAAGAGAGAATCATCTTACAATTACAGTAGCAGAGTCTTGTACTGGTGGATTAGTTGCTAGCATGATTACTAAAATTTCTGGTTCAAGTGATGTTTTTAATGGAAGCATTGTTACATACTCAAATAAGATAAAAAATCAAGAACTTGGTGTTTTAAAATCAACATTAAAAGATTTTGGAGCAGTTAGTAAAGAGGTTGTATCTGAAATGCTAAAAGGAGTTATAAAAAAATTTGATGCATCTTATGGTATTGCAATATCAGGGGTTGCAGGACCAAATGGTGGAACAAAAAACAAACCTGTAGGTATGGTAGTAATTGGAATTTCAGATAGTTTTGGAGCTCAAAAAATTAAAATTTTTAACTTCAAAGGTAGTAGAGAAGAGATTCAAAAAAAAGCTGCACTTACTTCTTTAAAAGAAATTTTAAAATTTATTAAAAAAACTCTTGACAATTAATTTAATTTGCACTATAATTCCAGTCCATTTTGAGTTTAGTAACTTAAAATTACAAAAATGACTTGTTAGCTCAGCTGGTAGAGCATCTCACTTTTAATGAGGAGGCCGATGGTTCGAATCCATCACAGGTCACCATTTTTATTTTGTATATCTTGGCCCCTTCATCTAACGGTTAGGATTCATGGTTTTCATCCATGCCACAGGGGTTCGAATCCCCTAGGGGTCACCAAGGTCAAATATACAAAGGTCGATTAGCTCAGTTGGTAGAGCGCTACCCTTACAAGGTAGATGTCATAAGTTCGAGTCTTATATCGACCACCATTTCTTAAAAGGTGCGGCCATAGTTTAGTTGGTTAGAATGCCTGCCTGTCACGCAGGAGGTCGCGAGTTCGAGTCTCGTTGGCCGCGCCATTTTTCTTATTTTATGACTTGTTAGCTCAGCTGGTAGAGCATCTCACTTTTAATGAGGAGGCCGATGGTTCGAATCCATCACAGGTCACCATTTTTATTTTGTATATCTTGGCCCCTTCATCTAACGGTTAGGATTCATGGTTTTCATCCATGCCACAGGGGTTCGAATCCCCTAGGGGTCACCAAGGTCAAATATACAAATCCCCCTCTTTGGTCGATTAGCTCAGTTGGTAGAGCGCTACCCTTACAAGGTAGATGTCATAAGTTCGAGTCTTATATCGACCACCATTTCTTAAAAGGTGCGGCCATAGTTTAGTTGGTTAGAATGCCTGCCTGTCACGCAGGAGGTCGCGAGTTCGAGTCTCGTTGGCCGCGCCATTTTAATTTATCTTTTTATCAATAAAATATAGCTACTATTACAACTTATTTTTAAAGGTAGCAAATGTTAAAAGCGAAATCTCTTTATCATCTAATTGTCTATAGTATTTTTTTTATTGTTTTACTTATTGCATTTTTTACTTTTATTATAATAAATAATGCACACGATGAACTTCAAGAAAAAATTATCACTCTAAAAGAGGATTATTCAAATAGTCAAAAAGAGATTTTAAAAAGTCATATAAAAAACAGTTTAAAATTTATAGAGTTTTACTACGAAGAGAATAAAAATTTAAAATCAAAAGATGAGATTAAAAAAGAGATAATCTATATACTAAATAAAATAAATTTAAATGAGAACTCAAATGAGTATATATTTATTTATGATTTTAGTGGTGTTTTAATAGATAATTCAACAGATAAATCAAATATTGGTAAAAATTTCTTAAATTTTACAGATAGTAATAAAAAAGAGGTAGTCAAAGAGCTAATTGAAACATCTAAAAACAGTGATGGTGGATTTGTAAACTACTTTTGGACAAAACCTGAAATTACCAAAGAGAGAAATAAAATATCTTATGTTATATCTTATGAACCATTTTCTTGGACTATTGGAAAAGGTGTCTATTTAGATGAGATTGATAAGCTAATTAGACAAAAAGAGCAAGAGTACAACAAAAAAATCTCAAACTATACTTTGCAAATTGTTTCTATGACAATTTTACTTATTTTATACTCAATATTTATATATAAAAACGCAACTATTTTAATTGTAAAAGATGTTACTGAAATAGGAAAATATTTTAAAGAGGCTCAGGAGAAAAATGAACCTATAAATCAAAGTAGATTTATATTTGGAGAGTTTAAAGTTATTGCTAATTTTGCATTTGATGCAATAAGCAATATAAAACTAAAAACAAATATTTTAGAAGGCTTAAATAAAAACCTAGAGGAAAAAGTTGAGGAGAAAACAAAAGAGTTATCAGAGCTTGTTGAGAGTCAAAAGAAATTTATAAAAAACTCTGTTCATGAGATAAATACACCTTTATCAATTATTAGAACAAATATAGATCTTCTTAAAATGAAAGTTGAAGATAATAGCTATATTACAAATATTGAAGCTGGAAGTAAAATAATTCAATATATTTATGATGATTTATCATATTTAATTAAAAAAGATAGAGTTATTTATGAGAAAGAGTACCTTAATTTTAGTGAAATTTTAGAGAATAGATTAACTTTTTTTGAAGAGATTGTAAAATCAAATAGCTTATATTTTATAAAAAACATTGAAGAGGATGTTTATATAAAATTTAACTCTATTGAACTTCAAAGAGTAATTGATAATAATTTATCAAATGCGGTTAAATACTCGTTTGCAAGATCTCCAATATATATTAAACTATTTTATGTAGATGATGAAGAGGTTGAACTTTCAATTACAACCTCTTCTAAAAAAATAGATTATATTGATAAAATTTTTGAAGATTTTTATAGAGAGAATCAAGCAAGAGGTGGATTTGGACTTGGCTTAAAAATAGTAAAAGAGATTTGTGATAAGAATTTAGTTATAATCAAAGTTCTATCAGATACAAAAGATACAAAATTTATATATAGGTTTAAACTAAATGAAAATACTACTACTTGAAGATGAATTGATGCTAAACAATACAATAACTGAATATCTAAAAAACATAGGTCATATGGTTGATAGCTATTTTGATGGACAAGATGTTTTAGATAATATTGAAAATAGATACGATTTATTAATTCTTGATGTAAATGTTCCTACAAAAGATGGATTTATGATTTTAGATGAGTTAAATAGTAAGAAAATTCATATTCCAACAATTTTCATTTCAGCTCAAATTGATATAGAAGATATTACAAAAGCATATAGTTTAGGAGCTAGAGAGTATCTTAAAAAACCTTTTCATCTTGAAGAGTTAGGAATTAAAATAAACTTAATTTTAAAAAAAGAGCAAAGAGATACAAGCCATATCAAATTTTCAGAGAACTACTCTTACTCAAAAGATAAACAGACTCTTTATTTTAATGGCGAACCACAAAATCTTACAAAAAAACAGTTAGAGATAATCCATATTTTAGCATTAAATATAAATATGATTGTAGATTTTGAACAGTTTAGAATTGATGTTTGGGATAGTGAAAACATTGATAATCCTACAATTAGAGCTGAAATTTCAAGATTAAAAAAGAGTTTAAAAGAGGATTTTATAAAAAATATAAGAGGTTTGGGATATAAAATAGATAGATACTACTCTATTTAATAAGTTTCCTATTTTGCTATGCTTTTGCTATATATTTTAAATATAATAGGCCTTAATTTTTAAATAATTTAATATTAAATTTTACATATTTTAGGAACTCTTTTTAATGGAACTTCAATCTTTAATATATCTTTTTGTAGGAATATCATTTACAATATATTTTGGAATAGCCCTTTGGACAAAATCTACATCTACAAAAGATTTTTATATTGTAAAAAAAGCCAATAATAAAACTATTTCAAATGGTCTTTCTATAGCTGTTGATTTTATAAGTGCAGCTACATTTATCTCTTTTGCTGGTATTTTTTTATACTCTTATTCACTTACAAACTATATTATTGTAGGAATTATTTCAGGATTTTTTATACTCATATTTATCATTGCTCCAAAAATAAGAGAGAAAAATGAACTATCTATTCCATCATTTTTTGATATAAAATATAGTAGTTTAGAGATTAAAAAACTATCTGCTTTTATAATTTTAGCTATATCTTTTTTATATCTTTGCGCTCAAATAAAGGCAACTGGAATAATCTTTTCAAGAATTTTTCAAATAGAGTTTACACTTGCTTTACTTTTTGCATCAATTTTAACTTTTTTTTATGCAACTATATTTGGTAAAAAAGAGTTCTCTTACTCTTATATTCTTCAATATATTATTATTCTTTTCTCTTTTGCAACTCCAATTATATTTTTAACTATATCATTAACAAATAGTTTTATCCCTCAACTTGCAATCTTTTCATCTATACAAAATACAGAAAATTTAGTAGTTGAAATTCAAAATAGTTTTAATATATCTTTAAAAGAGAGTAGCTTTTTAACTACTACTTTTTTAACTATATCTTTAGCTCTTGGAGTTGCTACTTTACCACATATTTTAACAAAATTTTTTCATACAAGTAGTGTTGAAAATAGCAAAAAAAGTGCAATTTGGGCAACTGTTTTTATAGCTTTAATATACTCTTTTTTAATATCATTACCAGCACTTTCATACATAAATTTTTCAAAAAATATCTCAAATGTAGAGTATAAATCTTTTATAAAAGATGAATTTATAAATGATAAAAATGAGCAAATCTATGGTAAGTGGCTTAAAACTTGGGAAGATACAAATTTAGTAAAATATAGTGATGAAAATAGTGACAATCTTGTAACTTTAAATGAGTTAAAAATAGATCCAGATACAATCTTTTTACTAAATAGTGAAGTTAATAATATGCCAAATTGGGTAATTGCTTTAGTAATTTCAGGTGCACTTGCTGCAACTTTATCAACAATTACAGGACTTTTACTATTAATAAAAGCGACTTTAGTAAATGAATTTTTACCAAACAATAAAAAAATATCAAAACTTAAATTAAACTCTATTTTAGCTATTTTAATTGTATTCGCAACTTTATTACAAATAAATAATAGTTACACTATTTTACAAATAGTTCTTTTGGCTTTTAGTATTAGTGCAGCAACTTTGTTTCCAACAATTATTTTAACTATTTTTAAAAATATAGATAAAAAATCAATATTTTTTGCTCTTTTAATATCTTTTTTATTTGTAGTTATTTACACAATTGTCTATAATTTTAAAGTTGAGCAGAGTAATTACTTTTTGTATTTAATACCAGAATCAATTGGAATAGTTGGAGCATTTTTAAACTTTTTTATAGCAATAATTGCATCAAAATTTATATTTTCAAAAAATAAAAAATCTAAGGAGATAAGATGAGTATTCAAGATCAAGAGGTTTTTTTATCAAAAATCCACCCTTTTGAAGTTTTAAGCCCAAGCCAAATGGCAAAATGTCTTGAGCATATGGATATAGCTTATTATCCAAAAGGAACTATTTTAATAAGTCCAAACAATATTCCCAATCACTTTTTTTTAATTATAAAAGGTTCAGTTTTTGAATACAATAGCGATAATGTAGTAGTTATGGATTATCAAAGTGAAGATACTTTTGATTCAAACTCACTTATTTATAATAAATGTTCAAATACTTTTAAAGTAAATGAGGAGCTAATTTGTTATGAATTAGATAAAAAAATGTTTTTAAATTTAATAGATGCAAATCAGGAATTTAAAGATTTCTTCTTAAAAGATTTAGTAAATAAATTAAGAACTTTAAAAGAGAAAGAGAATGCATCTCAACTATCATCTTTTATGATTGCAAAAGTTCAAGATACTCTAATTCACGAGGCTTGTATTGTAAAAAAAGATACAAAACTAATAGATGCCATTGAAAAATCAATGCAGTTTAAAACTTCAACAATTATAGTTGAAGGTGAAAATAAAGAGTATGGAATAATAACTGATTCGCTTTTAAAAGTAAAAGTTTTACTTCAAGGAAGAGATTTAACAATACCTGTAAAAGATATTGCTATCTTTCCACTTTTAACAATTAATAAAAATGATTATCTGTTTGATGCTCTTACAATTTTAGTTAAAAAAAATATAAAAAGAGTTGGTGTTGTTGATGATAATAAAAATATGGTTGGAGTTTTAGAACAAATAGATATATTATCTCACTTTGCAAATCATACTTATGTAATTGAATCAAAAATCAATAGTGCAAAGAGTATTGAAAATTTAAAAGAGGCAACAAAAGATTTTATGGATATTATTACATCTTTACAAGCAAAAGGTGTAAAAATACATCATATCTCTAATTTAATTGGTCAATTAAATACAAAACTATATCAAAAAGTTTACTCACTTATAGTTCCAGAAGATTTACAAAACAGCTCTTGTATTTTTGTAATGGGAAGTGAAGGAAGAAATGAACAGATTATAAAAAATGATCAAGATAATGCTTTAATAGTAAAAGATGGTATTGATGTAGAACAATACAGACCTTATATGCAAAAAATTACTGATGCACTCATTTTCTTAGGGTATCCACCTTGTAAAGGAAATATTATGGTTTCAAATCCATAATGGTGCAAAAATTATAGTGATTTTAAAAATGATTTAAATAAATGGTTAAACAATAGCTCAAATATGAAAGATTTTTTAGATTTAGCAATATTTATAGACTCTTATGCTGTTGCTGGGGACAAAAATCTTTTAATTGATTTAAAAAATATTCTATACTCAAAAAAACATAGTGCAATATTTTTGGCATATTTTGCAAAATCAACAACGGCATTTGATACCCCAACAACTGTATCAAATTTTATGGGGAAAAATGATTTAATAAATATTAAAAAAGCAGTTATATTCCCAATTATTCACGGAATTAGAAGTTTTTCTTTAAGAGAGGGAATTAAAGAGACAACAACTGTAAAAAGAATTCAACTTTTAGAACAGAAAAATATTTTAGATAAAAAAATGAGCGCAGAGATTCTTGAAGCACTTGAAATAGCAAACACAATAAGATTAAGACATCAACTAGAGCTTATTCAACAAAATCAAGAGTTAAACAACAATATAAATGCAAATGAGATTGGAAAAATAGAGAGAGATTTACTAAAAGAGAGTCTTAAAATTGCAAATGAGTTTAAAAACTTTGTAAGCTATGTATTTAAACTAGATAAGATTTATTAAAATGTTTAAAAAAATTTTAAAATCATGGAATAGAAAAAAGCTATTAGATAAAAGATTTGATTTTTTATTTGATGAGCCACCGTTTGAAGAGTATGTTAGTTTAGATTGTGAAACTACAGGATTAAATCCAAAAAAAGATGAGATTTTATCTATTGGTGCTGTTTTAGTTAAAGAGAATAAAGTTCTTATGAGAAATACATTTAATATATATTTAAAACCATCAAAAAGTATAAATATAGAATCAATTAAAGTTCACCACTTAAGAGAGATTGATTTAGAAAATGCAATAGAACCAAATGAAGCTATATATAAACTACTTGAATTTATAGGATCTCGTCCTATTGTTGGTTACTATATAGATTTTGATGCAACAATTATCTCAAAATATACAAAAAATTTACTTGGTATAAAACTACCAAATGAAAAAATAGAGGTATCATCAATATATTATGATACAAAAAAATCAAAAGATAACTACGGTTTTATAGATTTAAAATTTGACACTATTATGAAAAATCTCAATATTCCAACTTTAGGTAAACATGATGCATTAAATGATGCTATTATGACTGCTATGATTTTCTTAAAACTAAAAAAATATTTAAAAAAATAGATTCTTTTTATCAATTTAAAGCCTATTTTATAGGCTTTTAGTAAATCTATATCATTTATTTCAAATCTTTTTTCAAATGCTATGCTTTTGCAACTAAAATACTTTAATATTTCAGTTAATCTTATTTTAGGAGAAAAAATGGATAACAAATTAGTAGAAAGGATTAAAGCTAATCCTAAATACCATGAACTTGTTTCAAAAAGAAGTTCTTTTGCTATTAAATTAGCTATTTTTGTGTTAGTAGTTTATTACGGTTTCGTTTTAACTATAGCATTCAACAAAGAGTTTTTTGCAACAAAACTTTCAGCTGAGGGTGTTATGACTGTTGCTTGGCCGATTGCAGTTACAATTATTATAATTGCATTTATTACAACACTAATTTATGTTGTAAGAGCGAATGGTGAGTTTGAAGACTTAGAAATGTCAATTAAAAATGATGTAAAGGATATTATGTAATGTTGAAAATATTATCTTTATTAGGGTTATCATCATTAGCACTATTTGCAGGTGATGGAGAGAACGCAGTTAATATTCCTGCTGTTATTATGTTTTTTGTATTTATCGTTGCTACAATGGGTATTACAAAATGGGCTGCTAGTAAAACAAAATCTGCTTCAGATTTCTATACAGCAGGTGGAGGAATCACTGGATTTCAAAATGGTCTAGCTATTGCTGGAGATTATATGTCTGCTGCTTCTTTTCTTGGTATTTCTGGAATGATTTTCCTACACGGTTTTGATGGTATGATTTATGCTATTGGATTCTTAGTTGGTTGGCCAATTATTCTATTCTTAATGGCTGAGAAATTAAGAAACTTAGGTAAATTCAACTTTACAGATATCGCTGCATATAGACTTGATGAACAAAAAATAAGAGTTTTAGCTGCATTTGGTTCTTTATCAGTTGTAACTTTCTATTTAATTGCTCAAATGGTTGGAGCTGGAAAACTAATTGAAGTATTATTCCATATTCCTTACGCTTGGTCTGTTATTTTAGTTGGAGCTTTAATGATTATTTATGTAACTTTTGGTGGTATGCTTGCAACTACTTGGGTACAAATTATTAAAGCTGTATTACTATTATCAGGTGTAACATTTATCGCTATTATGGTTTTATATCACTATGGATTCTCATTTGTTTCATTAGCAACTGAAGCTGTAAGTATACATGCTAAAGGTGAAGCTATTTTAAGACCAGGTCCATTCGTATCTGATCCTGTTTCTGCTATATCATTAGGACTTGCTTTAATGCTTGGAACTGCTGGTTTACCTCATATTCTTATGAGATTCTTTACAGTTGGAAATGCTAAAGAGGCTAGAAAATCTGTTGTTTATGCAACTGGTTTTGTTGGTTACTTCTACTTAATTATTGGAGTTGTTGGTTTAGGTGCTATTGTTTTCCTAAATACTCCTGAAGGTGCTATATTCTTTGATGAAGCTGGTAAATTAATTGGTGGAAACAATATGGCTGCAGTTCACTTATCTGAAGCTGTTGGTGGTTCTGTATTCTTAGGATTTATTGCTGCTGTTTCATTTGCTACAATTCTAGCAGTTGTTGCTGGTCTTACACTTGCTGCTTCTAACTCAATTGCACACGATTTATATGCAATCGTTATTAGAAAAGGTCAAGCTACAGATGCTGAAGAGATGAAAGTTTCTAAAAGAACAGTTCTTGTAATTGGTATTGTTGCAATTTTATTAGGATTTGCATTTGAAAATCAAAATATTGCATTCATGGTTGGTCTTGCATTTGCTATTGCTGCAAGTGCGAACTTCCCAATTTTATTTTTATCAATTTATTGGTCAAAATTAACAACTAGAGGTGCATTTATTGGTGGATTCATTGGTCTTATTACAGCTGTTGTATTAGTTATACTAAGTAAAACTGTATGGGTAGGTATCTTTGGATTTGAAACTGCTATATTCCCATATACTCAACCTGCACTATTCTCAATTCTTGCAGCGTTTATTGGAATTTGGTTCTTCTCAATCACTGATAAATCAGCTAGAGCAGAAGAGGATAAAGCTGGATTTGAAGCTCAAAAAATTAGAGCTGAAACTGGAATTGGTGCTGATGGAGCTGTATCACACTAATAAAATTTCTAAAGAGAGATCTCCTCTCTTTAGTATCTTAATATTAACTTAATTTATACTATTAATTTTAATAATTTATTTATCATTTTTTGTTACTTTTTTACATCCATTTATATTTAAAATACTCTATAAAACTACTTTACAATTGAAAAATAAAATTTTCTTTGTATAATCATACTACTTTGTCAATTGACAAAAATAAAAAGTCGCAGGAGAAGATATAGTATGGATGAGAAATTAGTTGATCTAATAGAGTCAAATCCTAAATATAAAGAGCTGGTTTCTAAAAGAAACTCATTAGCTTTAAAATTAGGAATTTTTGTTTTGGTAATGTTTTATTCATTTATCACAGTAGTTGCATTTAATAAAGATCTATTTGCAATAAAAGTAGCAGAAGGTTATATAACAACTATTGCATTTCCTATTGCATTAGCAATTTTAGTTATTAGCTTTTTAACAACGCTAATTTATGTAAGACGGGCAAATGGTGAGTTTGATGATCTTACAAATGGAATTAAAAAAGATGTAAGGGAGTTTTTATGATTAGAATAATAACTCTACTTTTTTTAACTTCACTTACTCTTTTTGCTGCAGGTGATGCAACTTTTGAGGGTAAAAGAGATTTAAATCTTGCAGCAATTGCAATGTTTTTAGTATTTATTGTTGGAACATTAGGAATTACTTATTGGGCGGCTAAAAGAACAAAATCTGCTAGTGATTTCTATACGGCTGGTGGAGGAATAACTGGATTCCAAAATGGTTTAGCAATTGCTGGAGACTACATGAGTGCAGCTGCATTTTTAGGAGTATCTGGACTTATTTATATGAATGGATATGATGGAATTATCTATGCTGTTTCATTTTTAGTTGGTTGGCCTGTAATTTTGTTTTTCATGGCTGAAAAATTAAGAAACTTAGGTAAATTTACATTTGCTGATATCGCTGCTTATAGATTAGGACAAAAAGAGATTAGAACTTTAGCTGCATTTGGTTCTTTATCTGTTGTTGTTTTATACTTAATTGCGCAAATGGTTGGGGCTGGAAAACTTATTCAAATTCTATTTGGTATGGAGTATGAGTATGCTGTATTTATGGTTGGAGCACTAATGATTATTTATGTAACATTTGGTGGAATGCTTGCAACTACTTGGGTACAAATTATTAAAGCTGTTTTACTTCTTTCTGGGGTTTCATTTATGGCTATTATGGTTTTATGGCACTTTGGATTTAATTTTGAATCATTAGCTCAAACTGCTGTAAATAATCATGCAAAAGGTGAAGAGATTTTAAAACCAGGTGGATTTTTAAGTGATCCAGTATCTGCTATCTCTTTAGGTATGGCTTTAATGCTTGGAACTGCTGGTCTTCCTCACGTACTAATGAGATTCTTTACAGTTGGAAATGCAAAAGAGGCTAGAAAATCTGTTGTTTATGCAACTGGATTTGTTGCATACTTTTGGGTAATTATCTCTATTGTTGGACTTGGAGCAATTGCATTTTTAAACAGTGCTGAAGGTGCTCAATATTTTGTTGATGGAAAACTATTTGGTGGATCTAATATGGCATCAGTTCACCTATCTCATATGCTTGGTGGAAATGCTTTCTTAGGATTTATTAGTGCTGTTGCATTTGCTACAATTTTGGCTGTTGTTTCTGGACTAACTCTTGCAGGTGCTAGTGCAATTTCACACGATATTTATGCGAATGTTATAAATCCAAATGCAAGTGATGAGAAAATTGTAAAAATTTCAAAAATAACTGTTATAATTGTAGGTATTGTTGGAGTTACACTTGGAATTGCATTTGAGTCTCAAAATATTGCATATATGGTTGGACTTGCATTTGGAATCGCTGCAAGTGCTAACTTCCCAATTTTGTTTTTATCAATTTATTGGTCAAAATTAACAACAAGAGGTGCATTTATTGGTGGATTTATGGGATTAATTACAGCAGTTTCTCTAGTAATTTTAGGTCCAAATGTTTGGGTACAAATTTTAGGAAATGAAAAAGCAATTTTCCCTTATGCTCACCCTGCACTATTCTCTGTTACAGTTGCCTTTATTTCAATTTGGTTCTTCTCTATAATTGATAACTCAAAACGAGCTACAGCAGAGAGAGCTATGTTTAGAGCTCAAAATGTTAGAGCTAACACTGGAATTGGTTCAGCAGGAGCAGTTTCACACTAAAAATATCAAAAAGAGAATCTCTTCTCTTTTTGATTTTGCACTACTTTAAATATAGGAGAGATGAGTATGCAAGAGCAAAAAAAATTTATTTCAAATATTCACCCATTTAATAATTTAAATACATTTGAGTTGGACGATTTAGTTGAAGAGCTAGATATTGTCTATTTTAAAGCAAACTCAATAGTTCAAGCACAAGATAGTAATCCAGAGTTTTTATATTTTGTTTTAAAAGGTTTAATTCAAGAGATAAACGATGATGAAGTTTTAAGTGTATATTCAAAAGGTGAGATATTTGATTCTGTATCTTTGATAAAAAATCATAGTAAAAATAGTTTTGTGGCTATCGAAGAGAGTATCTGTTACGCTCTTAAAAAAGAGAGATTTATGCAGATTTTAAGCTCAAATCAACAACTAGAAAACTATTTTTTTCAATCCATTTCAGATAAGTTAAACAATAATATCTTAAATGAAAAAAATAAAGATATGGCAAATATTATGATTGCCAAAGTTAAAGATGCAAAAATTCATAAAGCTGTAGTTGTTGATACAAACAAAACAATATTTGAAGCAGCTACAATCATAAAACAAGAGAAAATTCCAACACTATTATTAAAAGATGAAAATGCTGAAATGTATATTGTAACTGATTCAGATTTTAGACAAAAAGTTATTTTAAATAGAATGGATTATGATGATTTGGTTGTAAAAATTGCTTCTAAGGGATTAATTTATATAAATGAAGATGATTTTTTATTTAATGCTCAACTTCAAATGGCAAAACATGGATTAAAAAGAGTAGTTGTAAAAAATGACCATGATGAGATTGTTGGAATTCTTGATCAAATATCTCTTTCATCATTTTTTGCAACAAATACTTTTGCAGTTTCAAATCAAATAATTAATGCTGAAACATTAGAAGAGCTAAAAGAGGCTTCACACTCATTTATAAAAATAATTAAATCACTAAATGCAAAAGGTGTAAAAATAGAGTTTATCTCTAAATTAATAAATCAACTAAATAAAAAACTTCTTGATAAACTATATAAACTTTTAGCTCCAAAAGAGCTTATTGGAAAATCTTGTTTAGTTGTAATGGGAAGCGAAGGAAGAGCTGAACAAATACTAAGAACCGATCAAGACAATGCACTCATTATTTCAGATGATTGCTCTATTAGTGAAGAAAAACTAAGAGAGTTTACTCATCTTTTTACAGAGACTTTAGTTGATTTTGGATTTCCTAGATGTGAAGGAAATATAATGGTTTCAAATCCATATTGGTGCAGAAAACAAAGCGATTTTAAAGAGCTTATTTATGAGTGGGTAAATAGTCCAAGTGGTGATAACTTTATGAATATTGCAATATTTTATGATGCACTTTGTGTATCTGGAGATATTGAAATTATTAAAGAGTTAAAAAATTATCTATTTAAAATATCTTCAAACTCTCAAAGTTTTTATACAAATTTTGCAAGAGTTATAAATAGTTTTGATGTTCCTTTAGGGTTTTTTGATGGTTTTGTATTTAATAGCAAAGATGAAAAACATAAAGATGAGATTGATATAAAAAGAGGTGGTATTTTTATAATTGTTCAAGGAATTAGATCTTTAAGTATTCAAAACAGAGTTTTAAATACAAATACAATAAAAAGAATAAATAGCTTAAAAGAGTTAAAAGTTTTAGATGATGAGAGCGCAAAAGAGTTGATTATGGCATTTAATATTTTAAATAGTTTAAAACTAAAAGCTAGTTTAGAGAAACTTGATAAAAAAGAGAAGATAGATAATTTTGTAAATCCAAATAGATTAACAATTATGGAAAAAGATTTACTAAAAGACTCTTTTAAAATAGTAAATAGACTAAAAAAACGATTAGAAAACCACTTTAAGCTTAACTATGTTTAGAAATATTTCAAACTACTTTAATAAAAAAAATTTAAAAGATAAAAAATATAGTTTTTTATTTGATAAACCTTTAAAAAATGAGTATATTTGTTTTGATTGTGAAACAACAGGATTAGATCCACAAATTGATGATATTATCTCTATTGGTGCTGTAATTATAAAAGATAATACAATAGTTTCAAGTAAAAAGTTTGTAAGATATATTAAACCTAAAAATAGCTCTTTAGATGAAAAATCAATCAAAATACACCATATAAGAGAGTGTGATTTAAAAAATGGATGTGAAATAGAGGATGTGATTTTAGATTTTTTAGAGTTTATAGGAAATAGGACTTTAGTTGGATATTTTTTAGATTTTGACAAAAATATGATAAATAAATACCTAAAACCACTATTGGGAATAACTCTACCAAATAGAAGTATAGAGGTATCTGAGATTTATCACGATTTTAAAATTGAGTTAATCCCTCAAAGCTTTATAGATTTAAAATTTAAAACTATAGTAAATGATTTAGATATTCCAGAATTTGGAAATCATGACTCTTATAATGATGCAATAATGACTGCAATGATATTTTTAAAACTAAAAAATCATCCAAATGTAAAAATAAAATAGATGAATTTATCAAAATTTAAATCAGAAAAAGAGATACTAAAACTCTCTATATTTACCACAATTTTTTTAGCAATTCTTGGTTTGATTTTTGGTCTGCTAGCTAGTTCTGCAACTATTATTTTTGATAGTATTTATGGAATGATAGATGCTTTAATGACTATTTTAGCACTTGTTGTTGCAAAATTAATTACAGCTTCAACTTCAAAAGATATTATCTCAAATAGACTTGAAAAACATTTTACAATGGGCTTTTGGCACCTTGAACCAATTGTTTTAGGAGTAAATGGAATACTTTTAATAGGTGCTTCAATTTATGCTTTTATAAATGCAATTGATAGTATTTTACTTGGAGGAAGAGAGATAATCTTTTCTTATGCAATTATTATAACTGCTATTTCTATTGTAGTTGAGATTACTTTGGGAGTTTTTATAAGAAAAGCAAATAAAGATATTAATTCAGAATTTTTAAAATTAGACTCTATTAGTTGGTTGATTTCAGCTTCCATGTCTTTTGCTTATCTTATAGCTTTTGGTTTTGGGTACTTTGTAAAAGAGGGAGAACTCTCTTGGATTACACCATTTATTGACCCTTTTATTCTAATTTTTGTATCAATTTTAGTAATTCCAATGCCTTTTAAAACTGTTAAACAAGCACTTGCAGATATTTTGCTTGTAACTCCATCTTCTTTAAAAAATCATGTTGATATTGTTGCAAAAAATATTGTAAATAAATATGCCTTTGACTCTTTTAGAGCCTATGTTGCAAGAGTTGGAAGAGGAAGACAGATTGAACTTTATTTTATAGTTCCAAAAAGTTGGCCAGCAAAAAAACTTGAAGAGTGGGATATGCTTCGTGATGAGATAGAGAAAGATTTAGGAAAAGAGGATCCAAATCTTTGGCTTACAATAGTTTTCACAACTGATTTTGAGTGGGCAGAATAAAAAAATTATTTAAGTTTTAATTAGATATTATTTCAAAAAATTAATTATAAATTTTAATATAAATTTAAGAAAAAGGATAGAAATGTTGATTTTCGTTTTAAATGCAGGTTCTTCTTCACTAAAATATCAATTAATTGATATAAAGTCTAAAGAGCTAAAAGCTAGTGGTTTAGTTGAGAGAATCGGTATTGATGGGATTTTAAAACATGAAATTGGAGAGAATAAAAAAATTACTTTTGAACTTCCAATTCCTACACACAAAGAGGCAATTGAATTAGTTCTTAGAATTCTTACAAATGATGAGACAAAGGTTATAAACTCTATTGATGAGATAAAAGCTATTGGACACAGAGTTGTACATGGTGGAGAGTATTTTAAAGGCTCTGTTATTGTTGATGATGAAGTTATTAGAAAAATAGAGGAGTTAATTCCTCTAGCTCCTTTGCATAATCCTGCAAATATTTTGGGTGTAAAAATTTGTCAAGAGTTAATGCCAAAAGTTCCAAATGTAGTAACTTTTGACACAGCATTCCACCAAACAATGCCAATGGAAAACTTCTTATATGCAGTTCCTTATGCTGATTATACAGAGCATCACTTAAGAAAATATGGATTTCATGGAACAAGTCACTACTATGTATCACAAGAGGCTATTAAGCTTTTAAATAAAAAAGATAGCAAAGTTATCGTTTGTCATCTTGGAAATGGATCATCTGTTTGTGCTGTTAAAGATGGAAAATCAATTAGCACTTCTATGGGTCTTACTCCACTTGAAGGTTTAGTAATGGGTACAAGAAGTGGAGATATTGATGCTGGTGTTATTCCATATTTAATGGAAAAAAAAGGTCTATCTCACACACAAATTCTTGATTATTTAAATAAAAAATCAGGGATTCTTGGAGTTTCTGGAGTTAGTTCAGATTTAAGAGAGGTTATAAAAGCTGCTAATGATGGAGATAAAAGATCTAAAATAGCAATTACTATGTTATGTGATAGAATCAAAAAATATCTATGCTCTTATGCAGGACTTATGCATGGTGTTGATGCTATTTGTTTTACTGCTGGAATTGGAGAAAACTCTGATTTAATTAGAGAAAAGGTTTGTGAAGGTTTAGAGTTTATGGGAATTGAGATTGATAAAGATAAAAACTCAAAAAGAGAGAAAGGAAACAAAGAGATAAATACAAAAAACTCTAAAACAAAAATCTTTGTTATTCCTACAAATGAAGAACTTGTAATAGCAACTGATACTTATAATCTACTAAAAAAGTAAAAATCTTATAAAATAATTTAGAGCAAAATGTAAAATCTACACATTTTTGCTCTTTTTTTTACAAAAATTCACTCAAAAAAAAGCTATTTTTGTGCTACTTTAATGCTATTTCTTTTAACTATAATTTTTTCTAAATTTGAATAAAGAAAGGATATTGCAAGATGGGTTTAATTGAAAATATTAAAGCAAAAGCAAAACAAAATTTAAGAACTATCGTTCTTCCAGAAAGTGAAGATGAGAGAGTTTTAAAAGCTACTGAGCAAGTTTTAAAAGATAAGACTGCAAATATCATTTTAATAGGAAATGAAGATACTATAAAAGCAGACTCTGCAAAATGTGGTGCAAATATAGAAGGTGCAAAAATCATAGATCCAAAAAAATTTGCAAATATAGATAGATATATTAATGAGCTTGTTGAACTTAGAAAAAGTAAAAATCTTTCAAAAGAAGAAGCTACAAATTTAATGTTAAACGAACCAAGATTTTTTGGTTGTATGATGGTAAGACTTGGTGATGCTGATGGTTTAGTTGCAGGTTCAAACTCTCCAACTGCTGATGTTTTAAAAGCTGCAATTCAAGTTATTAAAACAGCACCTGGAATAAATACTGTTTCTTCTACATTTATTATGGAAACTGCTGATGGTAAATTTGGAGACAATGGTCTAATTTTATTTGCAGATTGTGCTGTTATTCCAGATCCAACATCTGAACAATTAGCAGATATTGCAAGTGCAACTGCTGCAACTGCTGCAAGTGTTGTTGGACTTGAGCCAAGAGTTGCAATGTTAAGCTTCTCTACAAAAGGAAGTGCTGCTCATCCACTTGTTGATAAAGTAACAAATGCTTGTGATATATTAAAACAAAGAGGTGTAAATTTTGAATTTGATGGTGAACTTCAAGCTGATGCTGCAATTGTTGCAAGTGTTGGTTCTAAAAAAGCTCCTGATTCAAAAGTTGCAGGAAAGGCAAACATTTTAGTATTCCCTGATTTACAATCTGGAAATATAGGTTACAAACTGGTTCAAAGATTTGCAAATGCAGAGGCTCATGGACCTATTATTCAAGGTTTAAATAAACCTGTAAATGACCTTTCAAGAGGTTGTTCTGTTGAAGATATTTCAAATTTAGTAGCTATTACAGCAACACAAATTAAATAAAAAATTAAATTTCAAAAAAAGGAAAAATATGTTAGTTTTCGTATTAAATGCAGGAAGTTCTTCGGTTAAATACCAATTAATGAATCCAGTTATTAAAAAAGTTTTTGCTTCAGGAATTTGTGAAAGAATTGGTATAGATGGTGTTTTAAAACATGAGTATAAAGATGGGAAAAAACTTGTTTTAAATATTCCTATGCCAACTCACAGAGAAGCTATTAATGCTGTTTTAACTACTCTAACAAGTGGAGAAGGTAAAGTTATTGACTCAATTAATGATATTGAAGCAATCGGTCATAGAACTGTTCATGGTGGTGAAGAGTTTGCTAGTTCTGTTTTAATTACTCCTGAAGTAATTGATGCTATGAAAAGATTATCTCCATTAGCTCCTTTACATAATCCTGCAAACATTACAGGAATTGAAATTTGTCAAGAGTTAATGCCAGGTAAACCAAATGTTGGTGTATTTGATACGGCATTTCATCAAACTATGCCAGATTATGCGTATATGTATGCACTTCCTTATGATCAATATACAAAACATGGTATTAGAAAATATGGTTTCCATGGAACAAGCCACTACTTTGTATCAAATGAAGCAAGAGCTATGTTAGAGAAAAAACACAATACTAGAATTATTGTTTGTCACTTAGGAAATGGTTCATCTGTAAGTGCTGTATTTGATGGAAAATGTATTGATACATCTATGGGATTAACTCCTGTTCAAGGTCTTATGATGGGAACTAGAGTTGGAGATATTGGAGCTGGAGCTATTCAATATATGATGAAACAAGAAGATATTACTATTGATCAAGCACTTGATATTATGAATAAAAAATCAGGAATCCTTGGAATCTCTGGAAAATCTTCAGATTTAAGAGAAGTTTTAGATGGTATGGCTCAAGGTGATGATAGATGTAGACTTGCTATTGATATGGTTGCATATAAAATCAAATCTTATGTTGGAGCTTATGTTGCAGCACTAAATGGTGTTGATGCACTTTGTTTTACAGGTGGAATTGGTGAAAATGCAGCATTAATTAGAGAAAAAGTTTGTGCTGGACTTGATGCTATGGGACTTGTAATAGATCCAACTAAAAACAATGTTAGATCAAGTGAAGCTAGAGATATCTCTACAAATGCATCACCTGCAAGAATCTTTGTAATTCCAACTCAAGAAGAGTATGTAATAGCAAATGATACTTATAATATTGTTGCTGGTGGAAGTAGAAGAAAATAATCTTTATTTTCCTCTTTAAAAAAGGTAAAGATTTTTCTCTTTACCTTTTTTTATTTTATATATTAAATCGCTTTTAAACTACTTGAAAAACTCATCACAATTTTAGATATAGTCTCTGTTAAAAACTTATCCATAAATTTCTCAAATTTATCCTCTTTTTTCCAAACAGCTTTTTCAACTTGGCTTAGTTCTATTAAACTATTTTTTGCAAAAGTTATATTTGAAACCTCATCTACAAGTCCAACATCTTTTGCCATTTGTGCTGTAAAAACTTTTGCATCTGCAAAATTTTGTTGATTTTTAATATTCAAATTTCTAGCAGTTGCAACATCTAAAACAAACATATTATATGTACTATTTATTAAATTTTGAAGCTCTTTTTGCTCAAAATCAGTCCACCTTCTAGTAATTGTTCCACTCTCTTTATATTTTCCAGCTTTTACAGTTTGAGTTTGAACTCCAACTTTTTGTAAAAGTTCACTTGCATCAAATCCTTGCATAATAACTCCAATAGAACCAACAATTGTTCCAGGATTTGCAATAATTTTATTGGCCCAAATAGATGCATAGTAACTTCCACTTGCAATTGTTCCACTTGCATATACAACAACTGGTTTTAACTCTTGCAACTCTTTTATAGCCAATGCTATTTCAATAGATGGAGCAACAGCACCTCCTGGACTATTTACAAACAGTAAAACACCTTTTATATTTGTATCATTTTTAGCTTTTTCAATATTTTCTAACACTTTTGTAGGATCAACTATCTCACCTATTAAATCTATTTTTTGCAAGTTTGCAAAATTGTTGCTCATAAGTTCTTCATCATTTGAGCTAAAAAATAGAAAATATACAATTGTTAAAAAAACAATAGTTTTAAAATATTTTGTAACAAAATCAAAAAACCAAATAACTGGTGAAAAAAGTTTTTTTATAAAATCAAACAAACTCTCCTCCTATAATAACTCTATTTATCTCTTTTGTGTGTAAAATTATGTGCATATAAATATCTTCTATATCCTCTATATTTGAAGGAAGAGAAAAACCTATAATATCTGCATCATAACCATTTTCTAATCTACCTTTGCTATTTTCAAAACCTAAAGCTTTTGCTCCACCAACAGTTGCAGCTTTTAATAAAATTTTTGAAAATTTAACTATATTTTTTTCATAATGAATATGTAATAGTGCTCTTAACTCATCAAACATACTTAAAGAGCTATTTGAACTAAGTCCATCTGTTCCAATACTTAAATTTATATCTTCTAATTTATCTAAATCTAGTCTGCTATTATTTAAAAATCTATTTGAAACAGCACAGTGATTTATAGATGCATTTAACTCTCTTATTTTACTAAGCTCCTCTTTTTTTGCCTCTACACAGTGAGTAAAAGATAAGTTTCTTACTCCATTAAATAGATTTAAAAACTCCATTGGTCTGTTTGTAGCTGTTGATTGATTTAAAAAATTTGTAAAAAACTCTAAAAAGCTTCCTTTATCTTTTCTAAGCCACTTTTTTTCTTCAATTGACTCTAAAAAGTGAGAAGTAACCACTGTATTATCAATCTTTGCTAGATTTAAAACCTCTCTTGTTAAAAATGGATGAACTGAGTATGGTGAGTGAATTGCAATTGCAGCTTTAAAATTTTTGCTATTGTGTTTTTGTGCTTCATAAAATCGTGCTTTAAAATCAGCAAAAAGTGCATCTATCATATCTGGCTTTGATCCAATTACTTCACAAAAAAATATCTTATTTATTGGACTTTTTAAAATAGCTTCCAAATCAAAAGAGTATGAAGAGATTGCACCAATAGTTGTTGTTCCACTTCTTAAAATATTATCTAACTCTTTTTTAATTAAAGATGTCTTTGCTTTGTTTATTAAAGGCTCTCTATATTTTATAACTGAGTTTAACCAATCATAAAAATTTCCATATTTAAGTGTAGTTTTATTTGCACTAAACTCCAAATGAAGATGTGAATTTATAAGCCCTGGCATTAATACAGAGTTTGCTCCTAAATCAACAACTTCAAGATGAGCATATTTTCTTTTTATAAAACTATATGTGGCTACCTCTAAAATCTTCTCATCAAATACAACAGCACCATCTTTTATAACTTTAAAATTCTCATCAAATGTTAAAAGATATTTTGCTTTTAAAATTTTCATAAACTATTTTTGCTCTTGTTGTTGTGCTCTTGCTTCATTTACAGCTTTTATCTCATTTACAATTTGAACTAAAGATATCATTCCTAAGTGGTAACCAAAAGCTCCAAATCCAGTTATTACTCCAGTACTTGCACCTGCTGTTACAGATTTTTGTCTAAACTCTTCTCTTTTATATATATTTGAAATATGAACTTCAACAACAGGAAGATTAACAGCACTTAAAGCATCTTTTATTGCAATTGAAGTGTGCGAATATGCAGCTGGATTAATCATAATTGCATCAACAGTCCCTAAACACTCTTGAATTCTATCTACAATCTCACCCTCTAAATTTGATTGAAAAAACTCTAATTCAACTCCATTTTGTTTTGCAGCATTATTTAGTTGCTCATGAATTTGATCCATTGTCATTCCACCATAAATATGTTGTTCTCTAATTCCTAACATATTTATATTTGGTCCTTGAATTACTGCTATTTTCATATTATTTTCCTTTTATTAATTTTGGGTAAGATTATATTTAAATTTTTGTTAAAGCTTACTATAAGGGATATTTGTGAATTTTATTTTAAAAAATGAGAATGCGATATATTATGAAGTTAACTTTTCTTGTGATAATGTAATTTTTTTAAATTTAGGAAGTGAGAAATTTTTTATTACAGATGCTAGATATACAATTGAAGCAAAAGAGTATGCAAAAAATTGTGAAGTTATTGAAAGTGCTAATCTAATTGAGAGTGTTAAAGAGATTTTGAAAAAAAATCTTATCAAATCTATAACTTTTGATCCAAATGATTTTACTTTTTTTGAGTACAAAAACATTGTAAAGGATTTAGATATAAATTTTATTGAAGAGATAAATTTTTCAAAAACAAAAAGATTAATAAAGAGTGATTATGAGATAAAACTTCTTAAAAAAGCATCATCTTTAGGAAAAGATGGCTTTAAAGAGTTTGCAAAATATATTAAAAATAGTGGATTTAAAAAGAGTGAAAAAGAGCTATATTTTAATGCTTACAAATTTATGAGTCAAAAAGGAGAACTTGAAACCTCTTTTAATCCAATTGTTGCAATAAATGAAAATGCAGCAAAACCTCACGCACTTCCTACAAACAAAAGATTAAAAAAAGATGATTTAATTTTAGTTGATGCAGGAGTTAAATATAAAAGATATTGTTCTGATAGAACTTGTACTAGTGTTGCAAATTTTGATAACTTTAATTTTGAAAGAAAGCAAACTTTTAAAAATAAAAAATATCAAAAAATTTATGACATTGTATTAAAAGCTCAAGAAAAATCTATAAATGAAGCAAGGGCTGGAATGAAAGCTTGTGAAATTGATAAGATTGCTAGAGATTTTATCTCTCAAGCTGGTTATGGAAAATATTTTGTGCATAGCACTGGTCATGGTGTTGGACTTGATATTCATGAGTTTCCAAATATAAATAGCAAAAATGAGCTTATAATTGAAGATAATATGATATTTACAGTAGAACCTGGAATTTATATTCCAAATGAGTTTGGTGTAAGAATTGAGGATACAGTTTATATAAAAAATGGCAAAGCTGAAATTTTATAAATAGAAAAAGAGAGAAATTTGAAAAAAAAATTATCACCTAATTTAACACTTTTTTATACACCAAATTTTCCAAAAATTTTTAATATTAGTTCAAACAAAAAATATAGTGTAACTATTGGAGTTGGGGGAAATATTGGAGATACAAAAAAAATATTTGATAAATTAATCTTATGTTTAAAAAAAGATTCAAGATTTACTTTACTTAAAACTTCCCCTCTTTTAAAAAATCCTCCATTTGGTTTTTTAGAACAAAGTGATTTTTTAAATGGTATAATTCGTCTTCAAACAGATCTTTGTGCATTTGAGTTTTTACAAGCTATGCAAAGATATGAAAAAAAATTTGGAAGAAAGCGATCCTTTCAAGATGCGCCTAGAACCTTAGATATAGATATTATATTTTTTGATAAAAAAAAGATAAACTCAAAGAATTTAATTATACCTCACAAAAATTGGGCAAATAGAGAGTCTGTGATTATTCCTTTAAAATATATATAAAAATCTTTTTAAAGGTAAAAAAATGAATAAAAATAAAAGAGTAGTTGTAGGAATGTCAGGTGGAGTTGATTCATCTGTTACAGCCTTATTGTTAAAACAACAAGGTTATGATGTTGTTGGATTGTTTATGCGAAACTGGGAATATGGAATAAAAGGTAGCCAGTGTCCTAATCGTATAGAGTTTGAAGATGCAAAAAAAGTTGGTGCACTAATAGGTATTGAAGTATTAGGAAAGGATTTTGTAAAAGAGTACAAAGATAGAGTTTTTGATGTTTTCCTAGATGGTTTAAAACAAGGTCTTACCCCAAATCCAGATATTTTATGTAATCGTGAGATAAAATTTAATGTATTTTTAAATGAAGCAAAAAAAATGGGTGCAGATATGATTGCAACTGGGCATTATGCGAAAATTGCAAAATATAAAGATCATTTTGTACTAGATACTCCAAAAGATAGTTCAAAAGATCAAACATATTTTTTACATGCACTATCAAGTGAACAGCTAAGTCATGCTATGTTTTCACTTGGAGATTTGACAAAAAAAGAGGTTAGAGAGATAGCAAGAGAGCATAATCTTCCTGTTAGTGATAAAAAAGATAGCACAGGAATTTGTTTTATTGGTAATCAAAAATTTGATGAGTTTATTACTCAACACTTACAAGCAATTCCAGGTGATATTATTGATGAAAATGGAAAAGTTTTAGGAAAACACAAAGGTTTAGTTTGTTATACATTGGGTCAAAGAAAAGGTATAGGTCTTGGTGGAATCAAAGAAAACGAAGACGAAAACAATACGCATAAACCTTGGTTTGTAGCTTCTAAAGATATAGTAAATAACACAATAACTGTTGTTCAAGATACAAATCATCCACTTTTAATGAGTAAAACTGTTGAAGCAAAACAGATGCACTGGGTACTAGAAGTTGCACCTAAAGTTGGAGATAAGTTAATGGCACAAGTTAGATATAGACAACAAAAGCAAGCTTGTACGGTTGTTGAGGCAAGTGATGAAAAAGTAGTAGTAGAGTTTGATAATCCGCAAAGAGCTGTAACATTAGGGCAAAGTCTTGTTTTATACTCAGGTGATTATTGTCTTGGTGGTGGCTTTATAAGCTTTTACAAATAAAAAGGTAAAAGATGAGTAAACAAAAAATAATGGTTGGAATGAGTGGAGGAATTGACTCATCAGTTACAGCTTATATCTTACAAAAAGATGGATATGAAGTTGAAGGAGTTTATCTAAAACTTCATGATAGAACTGATGGTTACCACGAATCAAATTTAAGTTATATTGATGGGGTTGCAAAATTTTTAGGTATAAAATATCATATTTTAGATTTATCCAAAAAATTTGAAAAAGATGTTTATGACTATTTTGTAAACTCTTACATAGATGGAAATACTCCAAATCCATGTGTAAAATGTAATAAAAATATAAAATTTGGTGCAATGCTTGATTTTGCAAAAGAGCAAGGAGCTTCATTTCTTGCAACTGGTCACTATGTAAAAACTGATGGTAAATTTTTCTATCTTGCAGATGATTTATCAAAAGATCAAAGCTATTTTTTATCTCAAGTTCCTAAAGACTCTATTGCTTTTATGATGTTTCCCTTAAGTAATTTAAAAAAAGAGGATATTATAAAACTTGGATCAAATCTTGATATTTCTTACAAAAAAATAACAGAAAAAAGTGAATCACAAGAGATCTGTTTTGTTGAGACAGTTTATACTGATATTATAAAAAAACATGCAAATATAGATATTGAAGGTGATGTTTTAGATGAAAATGGAAATGTAGTAGGAAAGCATAAAGGTTATGCTCACTATACAATTGGAAAAAGAAAAGGATTTAGTGTAAAAGGTGCTCAAGAGCCTCATTTTGTTTTAAAATTAAATCCAAACAATAACACAATTGTTGTTGGTAAAAAACCAGCTTTAGAAGTTAATGAAGTTGTTGGAGAAGAGCTTAATATCTATATTGATGATAAAAAATTCTCATGTGGTGTAAAACTAAGATATAGAAGTAATACAATTTTATGTGATGTTGAGATTATTAATGATAAAGCAATTATAAAATTAAAAGAACCAGCTTTTGGAGTTGCTAGTGGACAACTGGCTGTTTTTTATGATGGAAATAGAGTTTTAGGAAGTGCTTTTATAAAAAGTGCAAAATAGTTTTTGCTAAGCATAAAGCTTAGCAAAATTATAGATCTACCATAGCTTTAAAAGTAATTCCAGATCTTCCAATACTATCTATTTTTGTGTGATTTCTCTCATTGATTCTACTATCTTCAATAAATTGATAATCTATTTTTAAAATAACAGGTGTTGTATCCCCATCTACTTTATATGTATCATAATAGCTACAAAAAAGTGCTGTTTGAGTTGAACTTATCATTGGTGGATAATCTTCTAACTCTTTTTTAACATCAATTTGAAACTTCTCTATTTCACTCTCACTTTTAGAAAGTGGTGTTGCACACTTTTGAACAAGTTCTACATTATCTTTATTTGGAAAACAAATAGTTGCTTTTTTTGTTTTAAGAATATTTGCTAAGCTATCTTTTAAACTTCCATCATCTTTTTTTCCAATTGCCACAATTACAAGTGCTGGATTTGTAGAGATTGGAATAAAATATGAAAAAGGTGCTGCATTTAAAACTCCATCATCTTCTGTAACAATCCATGCAATTGGTCTTGGAACTATACTTCCAGACATAATTTTATATCTATCTAAATCATTTACATTTTTATAATCAAGTATCATAATAACCCTTTTGAAATTTTTGTTTACATTTTAGGATATTAATGCTTTTATCTTAGTATAGTAGAAAGCAAAAAATATAAATGCAAATCCTAAACAGACTGTAATCACCGTAGTTGTTGTAATATGTGCCATAGAACCTATAAACAAAGTTGTTAAAACATTTGCAAACATAAAAAACATATCATTGTATGAAATAACTCTTCCTATATATTTTTTATCACAATAATTTTGTAAAAGAGCATAAGTGTATGACCATAAAAATGCCGTACTAAATCCTACAAAAAATAGTGCTATAAGCGATAGATAAAAATCACTTTGTGCAAAAGCCCAAACTATGATTGTAATACCTTGAAATGCAAGTAGATATTGAAGATTTGATTTATTTATAATCTTATTTAAAAATAGTGGTCCAATCATAAGAGCAACTGCTCTTACACTATTTGATAAACCAATTGCCAAAGGAACTGCAATTAACTCTTTGTACTCATTTTTTGCCAATATTGTAATTAATGCATCATAAGATGTTAATCCAACACTTGCATGAAGAAAAATAAGATGTAAAATAATTTTGTTTTTTTTGATATATCTTAAACCATCAAGCATTAACTCTAAAATTTTCTCTTCAATTTTTTTATACTCTAAATTTATTTTAATTGGTAAAAAAACTATAAATGCTAATATAAAAATGATAACATCAATTAAAATAGCTGTTTTAACTCCATATAAATTTACAATAAATCCACTAGCAGCCATTCCAACTGCATATGTAAAAGACCAAATAATTGATTGAATCTCATTTGCAGTTTGAAGCTCTTTTCCACTTGCCAATTTTGCTAAAAGTGACATTTCACTTGAAAAAAACATTGAAGCTGCACTCATTCTTATAAATATAAATATTAAAAGTAACCACAAATCACTAGCATTTGAAATCAATAAAAAACAAGCTGTCATACAAAGTTCTATAAAAAGTAAGGTAACCATTAAAGGTTTAATTCTTACTCTATCAATAATTGCTCCACTAAAAGGAGCTATTAAAATTGCTGGTAAAAAATGCATAGCTGTAACAATAGCAATTGCAAGTTCACTTGAACCAAAATCAACAACCATTGTATATATTGCAACTGTTGAAAACCATGCACCAAATGATGCAATAAAATTAACCAAAGATAAACCTCTAATAATTGGATTATCTCTTAAAAAAGTAAAATAGTATTTCAAAGAATTCCTTAAAAAGTATAAAAAAGATTAGAACTCTAAAGTTCCTTCAATAGCAAAATTTGCTTTAGAATCAAGCTCTGCATGAGATAAAACTGGAATTACCATCCCAAATTTCTCATATATTTCTGAGACTCTTTTTCTTAAAACTGGATCAACAACCATAGCTATTTTTGAGAAACCTTTTTTCTCAACACTATCAAGAAGCTGTTTTGTTTTTGTAACTAAGTTATTTATCTCAGCGATACTAAGCATTAATTGACTAGCTCCATGATTATCTTGAAGTTTACTAATAAAGTGTTGTTCAAGTTCTGGTTTAATTGTAACTATATGTAAAACTCCATCACTATCTTTATATTTTTGAGTAATAAGTCTATATAGTTTTGCTCTAACATGTTCTAGTAGAATCTCTGGTGCTTTTGTAAACTCAGCAATATCTGCAATTGCTTCAATGATTGTTAGCATATCAATAATTGGTATTTTTTCATGAAGTAAATCTTTACAAACTTTTAATAAACTTCCATAAGATGCAACTTTCATAGCCTCTTCTACAACAATTGGGAAATCTTTTTTCAATCTATCAATAATATCAACAATATCTTGTCTAGTTATAATATCTTCAGCATGTTTTCTAATAATTTCAGATATATGAGTTGAAATAATTGTTGGAGCATCAACAACTGTAAAGCCTTTCATTAAAGCCTCTTCTTTTAACTCTTTTGCTATCCAAATTGCATCTAAATTAAATACAGGCTCTTTAACTTTTATACCATCTAACTTCTCATTTGCTAATCCACCCATTGCTAAAAGTTTATCAACTTCAATTCTTCCTTTTACAATTGGTATTCTTTTTAGATAAAACTGATACTCATTTGCTCCAAGATTTGTATCATCTGAGATTCTTATTTGAGGAATTATAAATCCAAGCTCACTAGCAATATTTTTTCTAATTGCTTTTATCTTATCAAGAAGCTCAGAGTTTCCTTGAACAAGTTGTAGAAGTCTAATTCCAAGCTTCAACTCTAAAACTTCAAGCTTCATAACTGTTTCAATACTTTGACTCTCATCAATAGCAGCCTCTTTTCTTTTCTGCTCTTTAAGCTCAGCTGGTTGTTCAATTTTTTTAGCAACTGGAGCTTTAAACATTCTGGTTACAATATTATCATCACCTCTATCAATCATTATAATTGTATAACCTAAAGCTATTAATAAAATTCCCATAAAAGATAAAATACCTGTAGGAAAACCTGGAACTAATGAGAAAAGAATAAGCCCAATACCAACTAAAATTAGAGATTTTGTATCTTTCATTAATTGGTTTACAGCTCTTGTTGCAAATCTCTCTTCATCTGTATTTGATCTTGTTATTATAATAGCAGTTGCAGTTGATGTTAAAAGTGCTGGAATTTGGCTTACAAGACCATCACCAATTGTTAAAATTGTATAAATATTTGCAGCATCTCCTGCACTTAAACCATGTTGGAAAATTCCAATTAAAAGACCACCAATAATATTTACAATTGTAATTATAATACCAGCAATAGCATCACCTTTTACAAACTTAGAAGATCCATCCATAGCCCCATAAAAGTTTGCTTCTGTTATAAGTGCTTTTCTTCTAATTTGAGCCTCTTTATCATCAATAAATCCAGCATTTAAATCAGCATCAATAGCCATTTGCTTACCAGGCATTGAATCAAGTGTAAATCTAGCAGTAACCTCAGCAACCCTTGTTGCTCCTTTTGTTACAACCATAAAGTTTATTAAAACTAATATTATAAATATTACAATTCCAATAACCATATTTCCACCAACAACAAACTCACCAAATGCACTAATTATTGTACTAACGGCTTCAGGACCATTATGACCTTCACTTAAAATTGATCTTGTTGTTGCAATACTAAGTGCAAGTCTGAAAATAACAAGTATTAATAAAAGTGTTGGAAAAGTTGTTAAATCAGCTGGTTTTTGAATATATAAAGATATTAAAAGTATAAGAAATGACAAAGCTAAAGATAGTGATATAAAAAAGTCAATAGCAGTTTGACTTAAAGGTACAATTATAATTGCAAGCATTGATAAAAACAATGCTACTGCAATTAAATCCCTAGAGAATAAATTTTTAAGACTAAATTTCATATATCACTAAATTAGCTAACTTATCTCATAAAATTAACTAAAGATAATTCAAATGTTTTATTTACCGTTGAATACATAGCTGTATATGAAATTTCTAAAGACTTTAGTTGCATAGCAACATCTGTTAAATTTGAACTACCAAGTTCCGTATCTACAATATTAAGTTGAACAATTTTTGAACTTAACCTATCCAAAGCAGTTTCAAAAGTTTTATTTCTACCACCCAAATCTGCATGTGCTATAACTGCTGAATCAATCACTTTTTTTATATCATCAACTGCTTGAGAGATTCCCTCTCTTCTAAAAGCATAGTTAGCAGCTTCATCAGCTGGAAATGCTGGATTTCCTAAATCATCTAATCCTCTTAAACTTTTAATAGCATCATCTAACATATCAAAAGTGCTTCTTCTTGCATCAAATCTAATACCATCACCTAAAGCTGTTAAATCTACACTATATTCAGAAGCTGGTGGAACTGGTGGAACTGCTGTTAAAACCTCTTTTGAACCATCCCATCTAGTCTTTTCAATTTGATTTGTTGCTGTATCTAAAACCCACTCATTTCCATCTTGATCAACAATTTTATCGCCATCTTTAAATGTTAATGTTCCATTTGCATAAGCTGTATTAGCAACAAAAGTTAAAATATCAATACCATTAACTCCTCTTTGATGATACGAACCATCATCTACTGCCATTTTTCTCAATTGTGAATCTCCATGGTATGTTACTTTTCCATTTGTATCCATTGAGAAAGGTTTAACAGAAGCATCACTTCCAGCAAATAGATATTGACCCTCTGTTTGAGTATTTCCTAAATCCATTAAGCTTTGTTTATAACCAACTAATTGTTGAGCAATTGCTTCTAATCCTTCAACTCCTGTTGTTGAAGTATTTGCTTTAATAAGCTCCGCATTTATTTTATCCATTATTTTTTTGATTTCATTTATAGTACTATCTGAATTATCGTTTAAAACTTTTGCTCTATTTAACTGATTAACTATACCCTCGTTTAATCTTATTTGATCTTGAGTATGAACCAATCTTCCAAAAGTAACAGAGTCATCACTTCCATATTGAAGCTGTTTTCCACTCATTTGAAAATTTAATTTTGCTTGATATTTATCTAAATTTCCTAATCTATATGTTGTTGAATCTATACCAGATATCATAATAACACCTTTTTTAAATTTTCGACAATCTCATCAAAAGAGTATTTTTCTAAAGTTCCTTGAGTAAGAAACTCTCTTGCTTTTTCTCTTTTTGATATTGCGTTGTCAAGTTCTAAATCAGCACCTTTTTTATATGCACCAACTCTAATTAAAACTTCGTTCTCTTTTATAAGAGATAATACTCTTTTTAACTTTAAAAAATCATTATAATGATCTTTTGTAACTACCTTGTCTATAACCCTAGAGGCTGATTTTAGTATATTTATTGGTGGATAAAATCCCTGCTCTGTTAAATCTCTTGTTAATACAATATGTCCATCTAAAATAGATCTACTTTGATCTGCAATTGGATCATTCATATCATCTCCATCAACTAAAACAGTAAAAAAAGCTGTAATTGAGCCTTTACTACTATTTCCAGCTCTCTCCATAAGTTGTGGTAAAAGTGCAAAAACAGATGGTGGATAACCACGACTTACAGGTGGTTCTCCAGTGCTAAGTCCTATCTCTCTTTGAGCCATAGCAAATCTTGTTACACTATCCATCATAAGTAGAACATCATGACCTTTGTCTCTAAAATATTCTGCAATTGCCATAGCTGTAAATGCACCATATTTTCTCATCAAAGCTGACTCATCTGAAGTTGCAGTTACAATAACAGTATTTTCTAAATCATTATCTAAATTATAGTGAATAAATTCAGGTATCTCTCTACCCCTTTCACCAATTAATGCTATTACTTTAATTGTAGCTTCACACCCTTTTACAATCATCCCCATAAGTGTAGATTTTCCAACTCCTGAACCTGCAAAAATACCAACTTTTTGACCTTTTCCACAAGTTAGCATTGAGTCAATTGCTTTAACGCCTGTTGCAAATTTTTTATCTATAATTCCTCTCTCAAGTGGAGATATACTCTCTTTATTTATAGGGCAACTTGTATCAATATCTCTTATTTTTCCCTTATCATCAATAGGTTCACCCAAAGCATTTACAACTCTTCCTAAAAGTCCATTACCACACTTTATGTTAAGTCCATCTCTTTGTAAAAAAACCTTATCGTTTACTCTAAATCCATCAACAAATGAAAAAGGAACTACAATAAATGAGCTAGCATTTAACACTGTAACCATTCCTAAAACAGAATAAAGTTTTTGTTCTGATTCAATTCTTACAATATCACCAACAGCAACATCAAGCCCAGTTGCACTAAGTGTTATTGAAGAGATATTTGTAACTCTTCCAAAAGCAATATTTAAGTTTGATGAATCGATTTGATTTAATATATCATCTAAATTATTCAATTCATACTCTCACACATTGTTTTATATAAATTATCATCTAATTTTATATCCTTACACTTTTGTAAAAATTCAAATCTATTTTCATTATCTTTAAGCTCTTGATATAAATTTGCAAGTTCATAATAAATTCTAACTTCATCCTCTTTTTTTATATTTCTTGTGTGTAAAAGGGCATCTTTGAGATTTTTTACAGCAAGTTCATAGTTTTTACTATCTTTTGCTATTTTTGCTAACTCTAGTTCTACAACTGGTGAATATACAAAAACTTTAAAACTATTTTGAAAATTATTTAAATCCTCAAGAGTTTTATTAGCGGATTCTTCATCTTTTATCTTCTTTAAATACATATATAAATCATAATAAAAATCTATAATCATAGGATTTTCTAAATTTGCTTCAACAACTGAATTATTTTTTAAATTGTCTTTTAAAAATCTATCAAAAAGAACAAAATCATTTTTCTCTTTTAAAACCTGATATTTAGTAAAGAATTCATCCTTTAAAAGCTCAATATTTTTACTATTAGAGATTTTTGAAGAGTAATAAACAGCATCATCAATCTTCCCTATTCCAAAAGCAATATTCTCTAAAACAAAATATATATTTTCATCTTTTGTCTCTTTTAAAATATCTTTTAACTGTTCATAAGTTTGTTCATCAGGTTTCTCTTGGATACAAGCTATTAAACCATTTTTCAAAAGTTCATCATTTAAAATTTGTACAAATATATCTCTTTTTGTATCTTTTAATAAGTTTCTTAATTTCTCACACTCTTTTTTTGCAATATAATCTTTGATTAGCTCAAGATAAGCAATATCTATCATATTTTCAAGATTATTTATATCGAATCTTTTTTGTATCGATTTTGGAATTTTTTTATAAATATCTTTACCTCTTACTATATCTTCATATTTTTTGTCATCGCTATAGTTTAAAAACTCTTGCAATATAGCTTTTTGTTGCATTGTCTCATCTTGAACATATTCATGTGAAATTTCAGTTGGCTCAATCTCTCTTTTTCTCATTTTTATCTCATCATAATAGATTTTTGAATCTTTATATAAAGGATCCTCCTTATTTCCATCTACTAAACTTTTTAATAAAGCTTTTGCAATACTCAAAGATGTTGTATCGCCTCTTTTATATAAATTAAGATAAATATTTGCTAACTTATATTTAGTTTTATTCAAAATATCACTATTTTTAGAATTGAGAATAATATCTTTTAAAATTTTTATACCCAAATCATCCATTCCAAGCTTAAAAAGCATATCAGCTCTTTTATTTGCTAATATAAAATCATTTGAATAAAAAGATGGTGTTAGATTTAAAATTTGCTCCATGGCACTTCTTGCTTCTTCTGTTTTACCAGCTAGCAAATAGACGTCAAAAAGTTCATTTGCAATATTTGAAGCCTCATTTCTATCACTTGTTAAATTTAAAGCCTCATATAAAACTTTTTCAGCATTTTGATAATTTTTCTGATATCTATATATTTTTGATTGAGAAATTTTACCTCTTATTTTAGCTTTTTGAGTATCAAATATATCTACTAAAGTTTTTGAATAATACTTAGCTTCATCAATCTTGTTTATTGAAAGTTTTAATTCAACTAAAAGCAAGTATGCTTGAAGTAGATTCTCTTGATTTACAGTTCCATCATTTACAGCTTTTTCTAACTCATTTGTTGCATCATTTAATATCTTCTTTGATTGAAACTTTAAAACTAACTCTGAATATAGAAGCAAAATATCTGTTTTTAAAATAGATATTTTATTACTATTTTTTATCTCTTCAATTTTTTCAAAAGCCTCTTTTGGTTTTCCTTCATAATAAAGCTCTCTAGCTTCATCAATTCCATCAAGAGTTGATAAAATTTGCTCTTTTGTTGATTCTGGTATTTGTTTACCTTGAGAACCTATAAAACTATAATAAAAATCTCTACTATTTGCATCTAAAAAGTTAATAAGCAATAGAAAAATAAAAAAAACTCTCAAATTTTACCTTCTCTTCTTTAAATCATAAATGTATGTGAAAATTTCTGCAACAGCCTTATAAAACTCATTTGGAACCTCTCTATCCAAATCAATTTGATCATATAAAGCTCTTGCCAATGCTGGATTTTCAACTATTGTAATACTATTCTCTTTTGCTACCTCTTTTATTCTAAGAGCTAAAAAATCTATCCCTTTTGCAATAACAATTGGAGCTTGATTTTTACTACTATCATACTTTAATGCAACAGCATAGTGTGTTGGATTTGTTATTACAACATCAGCCTCAGGAACACTACTCATCATTCTTTTTTGAGCCATTTGCATCTGAATTCTTCGTATTCTTCCTTTAACTTGAGGATCTCCCTCCATATTCTTATACTCATCTTTAATCTCTTGCTTACTCATTCTTAAAGATTTTATATAATAGTGCTTAGAAAAATAAAAATCTATTATAGCAAATATTATGATAATAAAAAGAATTGTAAAGATAAATATAATTGATAACTCAATAATTATATCTATGGTAGCATTAAGTTCTTTATCCATCATTCCTAAAAAATCTTCATATGTTAAAGCAAACAAAACAAACATTACAATTACAATTATTGTTAATTTTAGTGTTAATTTTAATGCCTCTAATGCTTTTTTTAGACTAAAAACATTTTGCATACCTTTAATTGGATCTAACTTTTGTAAATCAAATTTTAGAGGAGTTGATAAGAAACCAAACTGCATCCAATTTCCTACTAATGCTATTACAAAGATAAATAAAAAAATAGGCATTAATGCTTTCATTAAAGTCATTGATACTGCATAGGTAATTGTAAAATAAGTTGCGCTTGTTAACTCTTCAGTCATAAATCCATAAATATACTTCATTGTATTTTTTATTTCAAAAAAGAGATGATCTGAAAAAAAAATTAGATAAATTGAGCCCAAAGTTAATACAGCAGCCCCAACTACCTCTATAGATTTACCAACATTACCTTCATTTCTGGCATCTTCTAATTTTTTGGATGTGGGTTCTTCAGTTTTTTCATCATCAGCCATAAAAATCCTTATTCAAACTTATCAATAAAATAGTTTACAAATGCCTCATTTAAAACTTCTAAACCAAATATCAAAAATATAAATATTAAAGCAAATTTTAACTGAAATGTAATAATAAATGGTGAAAATGCTGGCATTGATTTTGTACCATATCCATAATATACATCCATAATAAATCCAATAAAAAATAGTGGAAAAGCAAAAATAAATGCAAAAGCAAACATTCTTGAGATTTCACTAATAGCTATCTCTATTCCATTAAAACTAAAAATATTAAAAGCCCCTAAATGAACCATTGAAAAACTTTTTGCTAACATTACAAGAGTAGATTCGTAAAGTCCAGCTTGAAAAAAAACCATTAATGCTATCCAAAAAAGAAGTTTTGAAACCAAACCCTCTTGAGAGCCAGTTGCTGGATCAAACATCATAGCCATAGAAAGTGCAGTTGCATATCCTACAAACTCTCCAATAATTCTAACAGCTGAAAACATAACATTAAATAGCATTGCAGCTATAAATCCTAAACTAATCTCTGTTAAAAGAGCTAGAATAAAATTTGTCTCATCTATATACTCAAACTCACCAACAAAAGGAAATAGAAAAATTACTAAATAGAATGCAAATGCTACTCTTATTGTTACACTAATAGCAGCATGTCCAAAAACTGGCATAAAAGCAACAAAAGATGCAACTCTTGCAAAAAGTAATAAAAATTTAAAAACTACAGCAGAGTTTAATAAAGAGAAAAATTCTTCCATTACATATAATCATTTTTATCTTCAAGATCTCTATTTTCCTCTTTAAGTTTTAATATAGATTGAGTATCTTTACTACTATTTTGTCTATTTTTATTTGAAGATTGTTCTTTTGAAGATGAGTTATTATCTCCTTGATTAAAATCTAAATTAAAACTTGAAGAGTCACTAAAAGTTTTTACCAAAGAGTTTCTTAACATATTTTGATTTTCCATTAACAGCTCTAAAGTTGTTAAACTTGAAATACTAAGAGTAATATTTAAACCACTAAGTCTATCATGCTTCATTAAAACAGAGATTGTCCCCATATCCTGTGGATTAATATTTATTCTAAAAGCAGTAACAGGTGGTTTATAATTTTCATACATCTGTCTTGCAATATCAGACATCATAGAACCAAGCTGTTGTCTTGCTGCAACAATTTTTGCTGAAAATTGATTTGTTAAAGAGTTTGTTACATCAATTGTAACATCATCTGCTATATTTAGACTATTTTCTAAAAGTGCATTTGAAGCCTCAATTGAGTTTGTTATTAGATTTCTAACATCAACACTTCTTATATTTTTTTCATTTAAAAGTGTATTTAAAATAGTTTTTCTCTCTAAGCTTTTTTTATCTTCAAGCTCTAAATTTTTTAAACTATCTTTTGTTATCTCTTTTGATACTTCAAGCTCACTTGCTTCTAAATCTAAAATTTGAGCGCTATGTTTTATATCTTCAATACTTTTAGCATTTTCTAAAATATTTACTGCCTCTTTTTTATTAAATAAAAGTTGCTTTTCAACTCTACTTATATCTTCACTAACAAATTTATTATTAGTTATTTTTTCAGAACCTACTTCAATATCTGTAAGTTTATTTGAATTTTCCAAGTTTTTATCGCTATTTTGATTACTATTTTGAGATATTAAAGTATCCATTAACCTAGTTTTTTTAAGCTCTTCTAAACCTTTTTGAGGCAAAGATGCTAAAATAGAATCACTTTGTTTATTTTCTAAAGATTTTAAACCATTTACATTTACTTCTTGAGTTATATTTTTTTCTATTTTATTTTCTATTTTATTTTCAACTAAAATAACACTATTTGTTTTATTTGTTTCTGCTACTAAACTATTTTTTTCTATTAATTTATCCATTAGAGAACTCTTTTCATTCTCTTTTAAATCTGTTGATATCTCTTCTACTTTTAAATTCTCTTTATTTATAGTATCTTCTATAAAAATTTCTGTACTGTTTTTTATTACCTCATCTTTACTATTTTCAATAACAAGCTTATCAATTTTTTGATTATCTATTTTAGTTGATACACTATCTTCTTTATTAATCTCTTTAGATATATTTAAACTATCTTCAAAATTATCTATACCATCCTCTAGAATTTTTAACTCTTTTGTATTATCTAAACTTAGCTCTTTAGAAAAAATTTGTTCTTCTTGCTTATCTATTTTTAAAATATCTATTTGAGATTTTTTTGTATCACTTTTTATACTATTTTCAAAATTATTAGAGATATTTTCTAATTTTATATTTAAATCTCTTTTTTGAGAATTATCACTATTTTTTACTTCTAAAATCATCCTATCTAATAAGCTATTTTTATTAACAAAATTATTACTATCTTTTGAAGATTTATTATCTTTTTTAATATCTAAAGCTAGTTCTTTATCCTCTTTTTCTACTTTTTCAAAATTAGTTGTTTTATCATCATCTAAATCTATTTTTATACTATTTTCAACACTATTTGAAATATCTTCATTCAATAAAATATCTGCTTTGTTTTCGATATTTTGCTCAGTTACTATACTCTCTTTTGTGTTTTTATTTTTAAGTTCAAGATTTTTATTTTCACTATTTTCTAGCTCTTGATTATTTTTAACACTGTTTAAAAGTGTATCAAATAAGCTTGGTGAAGTTTTTATAGAATCATTTTTTAAGTTACTAGATGCTTTATTATCACCATTTGATTCACTAGTTTGAGAAGATAAATCTATTAAAGTTGTCATTTAACTACTAATTTCCATTTAATATATCTAAAGTTTTTGTATCAATTCCTCTATGAGTATTAAAAGCTGTAACATTTGCTTCATAAGATCTCATTGCTTCAATTAAATCAACCATCTCAACAACAGGATTAATATCAGGATATGCAACATAACCTTTTTCGTTCGCATCTGGATGTGTTGGATCATATCTTAAAACTGGAGGAGCATCTGATTTTATAATCTTTTTAACTCCTACTGCTCTAAGACTTAACTCCGAATTTGTAGAGTTTGTAACTTCAATATCATTTGAGTTTGTTTTTTTATTTTTATTTGCTAAAAGTACATCTTCAAAAAGTACAACTTGCTTTTTATATGGTCCACCTTCAGCTGTATGAGTAGTTTTTGCATTTGCAATATTTGCACTTGTTACATTGATTCTTGTTCTTTGAGCACTCATTCCAGAAGTTGCTACATTATATCCATCAAAAAATCCCATATAATCCTCCTAAACCTAAACTTGCATTCTCATAATCTCTTTATATGCATTTAAAGCTTTATTTTTTACCTCTAATCCTAATTTCAAACTAAGTTCAGCCTCTTCAATTCTTTGAACAGCCTCTTGTAGATTTTGAACCTTACCAGTCGCAATATCTTTCATTGAGTTATAACCTTGTATTTGAGTGTTATTTACATCATCTACTGCATTTTGAAGTAAATCTTTAAAAGATTTATTTGCATAGTTACTATCTACTTGATTTGTTGCTGTTGCACTATCTACAGCATTTCCTGTTACTTGTTCAAGTGGATTTAAAAAATTTACTGAACCTATTTGCATATTCTATTCCTTTTATTTATTCTCTTCTAAATTTTGAGAACTGTTTACTTCAGAAGCAATCTCTTTCTCTTTAATCTCCAACTCATCTTCCTCAACATAATCTTCGCTTTTAAATTTATTTAATAAAAATCCTATTTTTTCTTCATTATATTTAATATCAAAATCTTCTACTTTTTTATCTAAACTAAAGTTTCTAACTATAAAAGAAAAAATAATATGTGCAGCTCCTCTTAAAAAAAGAGTTACAAGAATAGCACCAAAAACTATCTCTATTGGTGCAAAAAGTTGACTATTTAAAATAAAAAATATTAAGGTTGCACAAAATCCAACTGCAACATAAAGCTTAAAAATTCCAGTATTTATTAGATTTTGTGAAAATCTTTCAACTACCAAAGCTATTCCTTTATTTAAGATTTCTTAAAATATTTTTTGCAACTTCAACAAATCGCATAGATACATCATCCCCTGGAAACTCTTTCAAAAAAAGTTTTCTAGTCCTAGCAACAGATGATATCATAGAACTATTTGGAATGTTTCCTATATATTTTATCATAAAATTCTCTTTTAGTCTATTTTTTTTAGCAAGAGTTATTAAAGAGTTAGTAACATTTTTTCCAATATTATCACTTCTTGTATGATTAAAGCATAGCATCAACTCATCTTTATCTAATGATAAAAGTTTTATAAGTGAGTAAACATCAGTTAAAGCGCTTGGATCTGTTGATGTTATTGCTAATATATTTGTTGATACTTGTAAAAACTCTTTTACATAATCATTTAATCCAGCACCTGTATCAACTATTAAAATATCAAAATAGTTTAAAGCTAAAATATCATTTATCAATCTTGAAAAAACAAAACTACTATTTGTATTACTATATTGGTAACCACTTTTACCAGCAATTAAATATAAATTTGAATATTTAGTCTCCAAAATAACATCTTGCAAACTATTTTTACCGTTTACATAATCAAAAAGAGTAAATTCTGGCCTAATATCAAATAAAACTTGCATATTTGCCAAACCAATATCAGCATCTAAAACTACTGTTTTAAAACCTTTTGAAGAGCAAAAATATGCCAAATTTGCACTAAAAGTAGATTTTCCAACTCCACCTTTACCAGATGTTACTGTTAAAAGTTTTGTTTTTGTATTTACTTTATCATCAATATTTTTTGTAAGGTTTATTAGGTTTTTTGCTTGAGAGAGTTTTTCATCTAACATTATTAACTCCTAATAAACTCTTGCTTCATAAAACACTCTATTAAAAATGTTGCATCTGCTGGAATTAAATCATCTGGAACATTTTGCCCAACAGAGAAGTATGTTATAGCTTTTTTTGTCTTATGAGCAAATGTTATAATATTTCCAAAACTTCTTGTTTCATCTAGTTTTGTAAAGATTAAATTATCTATATCTAAAATTGAGTAATTTTTATAAACTTCCAATAAATCACTATGTTTTACATTTGATGGAAGTACCAATGTCTTTTCAATTGGCAACTCATCAACTTGTTTTCTATACTCATTTAAAAGCTCTATTTTATCAATATCATATTGACTTGAACCAGCTGTATCTATAAAAATATAACTACACTCTCTTAATCTAAAAAGTGCTTCGCTTAAATCCTCTGGTCTTTTTACAACTTCTAAAGGTATTCTCATAATATTTGTGTATGCTTGAAGTTGTTCTATTGCACCTACTCTAAAAGTATCTAAAGTTACAATTCCAACCTTATAATTTTGCTCCATTTTATATGCAAATCTTGCTGCTAATTTTGAAATTGTTGTAGTTTTTCCAACTCCTGTTGGTCCAACCATCATCATTATTTTTCTCTGCTCTTTTCTAAGCGGTGATTCTATTTTTATAGGTATCACTTTTCTTAAAATTAATTTGAAAAAATCATTTACCTTTTTAGAGTTTACTTTTAGTGCAACAGGTAACTCTTTTATAGTTTTTTTCATAATAGAGTAAGTCATCTCACTATCAAACTCATTTTTTTCAAATATTGTATAAATATCAATAAATTCAGGTGGAATAGTTAAATCAAAAAGTTGAGACTTTGGTTTCCAAAGAGTTTTTTGAACCTGCTCAAGAAGATTTTGCATCTTTAAAATCTCTTCTCTGTAATCATAAACTTGAGCTTTTAATGGTTGATTATCATCACTACTTGCTTTTGTAATAGCTACTTTTGTAAACTCTTTATTCTGCATGATTGTCTCATCTTCTAACATAACAACAACTTCATACATTCCTTTATCATAAGGAGTTTTACCTTCAACTTTCTTTGTAGATATTACTATTGCATCTTCACCACACTTTTTTTGTGCTTCTCTTAATGCTTCTGCTGGTGTTTCTCCCAAAAATGAGTATTTATTCATCTTAATCTTCCATCTTTATATATCTGTTCTACTTGTCCATCAAGGTTTTTAAATCTTATAAACTCATCATTTTCGTAGATTATTTTACCTTTTTTCTCTATTTTTACTCCGCCAAAATTAAATACAATTGAGTAATCTTCAAATAACTTTACACTTCTTAAACAAAGAACACTATTTTTATTTATATAATGAGTTGCTATATATTCACCCTCCTCAATCTCTTTTTTTGTCATAGGCGTACAAGTTCTAGGGACATTTTCATACTCTTTCTCTTCTAGTTTAGAAATTGTTATTTTCTCATCAAGTTTTATTGCATCTTTTGTTACTAAAACTGTTATTGCACCAAGAGAGTTAAAGAATATTAAACTTAAAAAACTAAGCCTTAATATCAAAAATTTGTCCCCCTGCTTTTTGAGTAACCTCTTCTACTAATCCTTTATACATCTGCTGAATAGGTAAAACGATATTTGCTAATTTTTTGTTTAATTCATAAAGCTCTTTTAAATTCTCTTCAAGTAAATCTACTTTTTCTCTATAAATATTTACATCAAAATTTGCTTGTATTAGTTTTGCAAGTTCATTATTTAAATCTACTTTTTTTTGCATAATCTCATTTATTATATTATGTTTTGCTTCATTTCTTTTAAAAAGTTCTTCGTTTTTACCAAGTTTAATATCAGCAATATCTTGAACAATTGCCTCTTTTAAACTTTTTATCTCTTCATTCATACTATTTAAAATATCATCTACCATCTATAGTACCTGCTCTTTTTTATTATTTTGTGATAAAAAGTTATATAACATATCACTTATTCCAAAAGTTCCACTACTATGATTTGCAATTGATTCTAAATACATCCCTTTTATAATATCACTTCCAGCACCACTTCCAGCAATTGAGTTGTTTCCTTGAAGCGATGTTGATAAAATTTGATTTAAAAAAAATGCTTCAAACTCATTGCTTACTTCTCTTAATTTTTTATCTTCTACAAGGCTTAGTTTATCTTGATTAATATTTTCAAATTTATTTGTTTGTAGAATATCTTTGTTGTATAAATTACTTGTATTAATTTCCATATTAGAGTCCTATTTTATCTAGTTGCAAATCTTCATTTACTATTCTTCTTATCTTAATACCAAATTTTCCTTCAACAATAACAGCTTCACCTTCTCCAATTTTTACACCATTTATTAAAATCTCTAAAGGTTCATTTACCATCTGCTCAAGCTCAATTATCTCACCAACATCCCATCTTAAAATATCTTTTAATAAAACTATTTTTGATCCTAATCTAACACTTAATTTTAATTTAACATGGTATAAGAGTTCTAAATTTTTAGAAGGATTTGATATGGATTGCATAGATTTAGAGCTTTGTGCAACAACTGGAGTTTCAACTGCTACTGGTGAGCTTTTCATTGGCTCTTTTGCACCTGTTATTGAAGAGAAAAATGGAGATATTATTTTATCAAAATATAAAATAACTGGATTTTGCTCACCATCTAAAGTTGTATCAAATTTATATAACTCTTTATCTTTTAAAACAGCAGCATCAACTACTTTTATACTTTTTATTTCAACTTTAACTCCAGATATATCAGCTAAACCTTGAGCATTTGATGCCGTTGCAAAACTTCCAGAGATATTTGAGATTATCTCATTTACAGCATCAGTAGTCTCATCATCTATATCTTGTTTTAAATCTCCCATTCCGCCTAGCATAAGATATTCAAATTTAGTAGCGCTAGAAGCTGGGATAAAAAATGTAATTCCACTTTTTATATCTTTAAATTCAACCTTTACATCACACTCAATAAACGATGACTCTAAAAGATCATCTAACTTTTTTATTCCCTCAACTTTAGCTTTTTTTCCTAAAAGTTGCTCTAATGTATTTGTAAGTTCATTTTTAAATACTTGTGATAAATCTGATGCCAATTTATATGCCTTATATTAATTTTTTAATGTTCTTTGAAGCTCTTCAAGTAAAAAAGCTTTTATCTTCATCATATCTTCAGTTGGATATTTATTTTCAATGCTACCTCTTGTAACTTTTACAAAAAAATCTTGCGAATCTTTATTATAGCCAAACTGTATATTATCTAATATAACTTCATTTAGTTTACTGTTTGGATCAATAGGTAGGTTTTTTTTATACTCTTCATCTTCTATAACTTTTTCTTTTTCATCAATATTGCTAACCTCTTTTGATTTTAAAGCATAATTCTCTTTTGCTAAATCAATTTGTGCAGTTCGTCCTATCTCCATTTGTTATCCTTAAATAAAGAAAATTGAAATTATTATAACAAAAAATTTCAAATAGTACTATAAAGAGAGCATAAATTCATCAAAACCAATAATATCAAAACTTATAAATTGATTGTTATATGCTTTATTTAAAAACTGTATTGCAGCATTTATATTTAAAGTTTGAATCAACTGAATTGCTGTTAAAAAATCTGTATCGGTATCATTATAAAATGCTTTTATAAGTGTAATTTGAATAGAAGCCTCTTCTCTTCTTTTAGCTTCTAAATAAGATGCAACAAGTAAATACATGGTAAATCTATTTTCAATATTGTATTCATTTTTTAATCTATTTAATATATTTATAGACTCATTAGCTTTACCTAAATATAGACTTGAATAAGCATCAGTAAGCAAATATAAAGGTGAACTCTCTTTTGGTATATAAAAATCTGCTCTACTAAATATACCTAAAGCTTTTAAAATATCAATATAGTAAAGTGAAGTTATTAAAGAGCTATTCAAAAAATTATTATTATATTTTAGTGGTATTGTATCTTGCATTCTTGAAAAATATTTATAATCATCTTCATTTTTTGTTTGTTGAACTAATTTTAGTAAATATATAAAAGAGTCTTTTTCCCAATCTATCAAAAGAGGATGCTCAGCTACATATTCGTTATTTTCAAGCTTTTTTAGGAAATCTAAAGCTTTAAAAAATAGTGTAGTTTGCAAATATGGTTCCTCTTTATTTTCAAAGCTTATATCAACATAAATACTATATAGCTCTTTTGCAAAGTAGTTATACAATCCATCACTACTTTTTATTCTCTCTTTAATCAACTCTTTTTGCTTATCATCCATTGATTTTGAAACTTTATTTGATGTTATTAGATACATAACAGCATATAACTTATTACCTGGGCTTAATTTGTAAGCCTTTTCAAAATATTTATATGCATTTGATAAATCTTTAATTTGAGCGAAAGCTAGTGCTAAATTATAGTAGTTGTATGCTTTTGAGTTTTCATTTAACTCATTTTTTAATTGATCTATTCTTACAAAAGGGTCATTTCTAATAGCTTTTATAAAATTTATATTGTAGTTAAACATAGCCTCAAGACTCTCTAGGCTACTTTTGTCTTTTGATACCATACCTTTTACAGTATCATACATTAACTCCTTTGAATCAGAGAAGACAAATGGTGCAAAATAGTACAAGTAATCTAATTTTCTCTCTTCATCAAATTTTAAAATAGATTTTAAATAATCGCTTGATGAGTATAAATCTTTATTAAAATATATTTCAAAAGGTAAATTTATATGTACTTTATAATCACTTCCTCTTTTATTTATCTTCTCTAAAATCTCTTTTACAACATCTAATTTATTTAACTTTAAATTTACAAAAACACTAAACCAATATATCTCATCTAATCTATCTTCATCTTTTTGGGTATCAATTAATTTTTTTAAAATTATATCAGCTCGTAGTAGATTATTTTGTTTAATATAGACAAGAGCTTTTTTTAAATCAAGCGAATAACTCATAGCATTTAAAGCTCCTAAAGCATTATCATAATCTTTTACCATTAAATATCTATTTGCAAGCTCTTCTAAAATAATATCTTTGATATTTAATATAATCTCACTTTGATTTTTTAGTTTATCACTATTTTGGAAAATGGTTACCAAATCTATCATATATTTATCATCTGAAGTAAGGGTAAAAAGATAGTAGCAAGAGGCTATAAAAGCATATGGTTCATTCAATAAGTTTGATTTTTTTGAGTATATTTCAGAAAAAAGAGTTACTGCTTCCTCTTTTTTATTATCTTTTAAAAGTATTATTGCCATATTTAATAAAGATGGTATTTCATATACTACTTTTGTTTTCTCAAAAATATCATAAGCCTCTTTATATCTTTGTTTATTAAAAAGTAAAACTGCTTTATTAAACTCATTTGATACTTCTAACTCATCTAACTTATCAAGTTCAAAAATAATTTGTGGTTGTGATTTTAATATGTCGTTTGCATATAAAATATTACTTATTAATAAAATTGTAAGAAATATTTTATATATAAATTTATTCAAAAAAAACATCTTAAATAATTGCATTTACTTGAGCAAATAGCTCTTCATTTCTTCTTTGAAGATCATTTATTCGATTTTTTAAAGTAATGTTTTCCATTCTTAACTTCTGTAAATCATCTCTTGCTATATGAAGATTTTCCTGATTATTTTGTAAACTTTTTGTACCTATTTTAACCTGCTTTTCATATCTTTTTATTAAAGCCTCTAGTTTTAAAACCTCTTCTTCTGTAAGGCTTTTTTCCTCTTTAATTTTAAAATACATAGTTTTGTATGTATGAGCTGTTGATAAAAAATATAATAAAACTACAATTAAAACTGCAATTATGATAAAACTCAAAATAATCTTCCTACTTTTTAATTTTTTAGACTTAAGTTTTAACTTAAGTCTAAAATTTACTACTTATCTTTTTAGGTTAATCAGTGTACTTAATAGCTCATCTGAAGTTGTAATAGATTTTGCATTTGCTTCAAACGCTCTTTGAAATACCATTAAATTTACTAAGCTTTCACTTAAATCTGCTTTACTAATCTCCAATGCTTGTCCCATTACACCATCTGTGTTGTTATTATTTGTACTATAAATTACATTTCCAGACTCTTGTGTTGCTTTGAAATTATTACCACCAACAGCCTCAAGTCCTCTATTGTTTGTAAATCTAGCAATTGAAACTTGCCCAACAGCATATTCAACTCCACCATCAGTGATAGTTACCAATCCTGTACTATCAATTTTAAATGCACCAAATTTACTATCTGAAATATTTAAAAGGTCTAATCTTAATTGAAGACTCTCTTGAGTTGAAGTTTGATCAACTCTTGTTGTAATCTCCATAAACTCTCCACCTGCACCTTTGTTTCCAGAATAATCACTATTTACTTCTATAAATCCTTCTTTCAAATCCCATACAGGAACAGCTAAATCATTAATTGTTAAAGTAGGTAAAGTTCCAGCAAATCCTGTAAATCCTGAAGCACCTGCTTTCTCTCTTAATACCACATCTCCTGCACTAAATACTACTTCATATCTATTTCTTAGATTTGGTTGTTTATCAAGCTCTGCTTGTAATTTTGTTGCTAAAGTTGCTTCTGTTTCTGATTCACTAGAAGTTACTTTTATCTCTGTTCCCATAAGGTTTAATACAAACTCAGATCTTGATTTTGGTGCTGTAAAATCAATATCAAAAACTCTCTCTTCTGGTGTACCAGCATTATAAGATGGAGAAGCTACATAAACACCATTTGTAGCACTTATATTTAAATCTGTTGCTGTATTAGAAGTATCCACAACTCTTTTTTGAACTATACTAATTCCATCTGCTCCACTAGAAGTTGCTGTTACTAAACCAGCTAGTGCTGGATCATTTTGTATTTGAGCTAAAATTTGATTTCTAATATCAGCTTGAGTTCCTGTATATCCAACTCCTGTTGTATATGAGTATGCTGTACCATTTATTGAAATAGAGTATGTTGTAGAGTCAGCAACTGCACCAATAGTCAATGTCCCTTGCTCTAAAACTGTATTAGTTCCAGCATTTGAAGAAGGAGTAGATGTTGGTGGATTTGTACTTCCAACTGTAAGTCTTAAATCACCTTCAATTCTCTCTCCATCAGCAGCTGTTACAGTAAAAATACCAGCATTCATAGGACTAATTACTAACTCTCTTCCTGGATTTGCAGCATTATATGTTGCAATATTTCCTGCGATTGCTGTATAAATAGCATTTTGATCTATTGGTGTTGTTGTTGTAAATGGTGTTGAAATAGTTGAGTTTCCTACTTTAATATCATAAGTATATGTAGCTTCATTTACCAAAGCATTTAAATCAACTGTTGGATCAGTTGCTAATCTTGCATCAAACTCAACATCATAATTTTGTTCATTTGTTTCAATAACAAGATGACCATTTATATTTTTTGCAATCACATAATCACCTAATTGAGGACCTGAAGATGTTCTTGTATTGTTTATTGCATCTACTATACTATTTATATCTCCACTCTCTACATTTCCAATTTCAATTGGAACAGCTTGTGGAGGAACAGCTCCATCATTTGGTACTGGAATTACATAACCTAAATCTTTATCAAAAATATTTATACTAAATGAGAAAGTTTTATTATCAGCAGCTCCATATAAATCTTGAACTGAATAAACACTTCTTTGATTTCCAGTAACAAGTTTTGAAAGAGCATCTCTAGCATCTTCAAGTGCTTGTTTTCCAGTTCCTTGAGTTGCTGTTGCTGTTGTTTGGAAAGTTCCTTTTACTGAGAAGTTTGTATTTTCACCTGAATACTCTGCTACTTGAGATATTTTAAACTCTTTTCCAGGAATTAGACCCTTAATTTGAACAACTCCTCTTAACATATCAGCTAAGTTAGTGCTCTCCTCATACATTCCGTTTGGATTTAAAACATCACTTGTTGGATTTAATCTATCTTTTGCTAAATAGGCAACAACTCCTGACTCTTTATTAGATATTTGATCAGCCATTGCTTTATAAGTCTCTATTTTTCCAGCTAATCTATCATATTTTGCTATCTCTTGATCTTTTGCTGATCTTTCAGCTTCTGTAGCTGTTGGCATGATATCTATTTGAGATGGATCTTTTAAATCATAAAGTTCTCTTTCATTTATAGGCGATAAAGTAAGAGAGTTCCAAAGCTCTGATCTCCAATTTGGTGTTGTTTTTGTTACAACAAATTTCTGAGTATATGTATTTCCATTTATAATAACTTCAATCATATCTCCTTCTTGCCCAATAATAGAAGTAGGAGGAGTTCCTGTTTTAAAGTTTACTTGAGATATTTGTGCAGTTGAACCTTTTGATGGAACATTTGGATCTTCTTGATATTTTTGTAAGATTTGATTATAGTTTGAAAGTGCCATATCAATATCTTTTAATTTTGCTGCTTTTGTTTTACCACCAGCTCCACTAAATACAGTTACTGGATCTGATTTTGCTGTTTCATTATAATTTGTAGCTTTAGCAGCAATTGTTTCAATAAAATCTTTATGTCTTATTATTGAATTTCCCATAGTTTTGATATAGTCATCAGTAAATCTTGAAGCATTTTGATTTGTACTAACTACATCATTTTTTTGATCTATTGAGCTCATAGCCCAACCTTGAATCTCAAATCCATCTGGGTTTTGTAAAGTTCCATTCTCTCCCATTCTGAAGTTTCCAGCTCTTGTATAGAATGTCTCTGCAGTTCCAAGAGTATTTTTATTTATTACAGTGAAAAATCCATCACCTTGAAGTGCAACATCATAATCCACTCCAGTAACTTTTGAACCACCTGTTACGAAAATCTTCTCTGCATCTTGAACATATGACCCTTTCCCAATTTGTCCTTGGTAAATTTGATCTGCAAAAGAGATTCTTCCCGCTTTATAACCAACTGTATTAACGTTTGCTATATTATTTGATTCATTATCTAAAGCTTTTTGATGTGCTGATAATCCTGATATTCCAGTCCATAATGCGCCTATCATATCTTATCCTTTATTTTTAAGGTAAATGAACATAAATGTTCATACTTCTATACAATATTTGTACAAAAGTATAAACACTTGAATTTATACTATCTATCTTTTCATCTCAATTGCTGTTTTTAAAAACTCATCTGATGTTGTTATAGATTTTGAATTTGCTTCAAATGCTTTTTGATATACCATTAAAGAAGTTAAAGTTGAACCATAATCAATATTTGCTCTTTCAAGAGAGCCACCTCTTATTGTATTCATAGAGTCTGCGTTAAAAGCATCTCCACTATACTCAGTTGCTTTATATAAATTTCCACCTTGTGCTTCTAAGCCTTGTTCATTTCTAAAAGCAACAGTGCTAAGTCTTCCAACTAAAAATTTATGACCACCATTTGTAGCATAAACAAAACCATCATCACTTATTGATACATCAACTAAACTACTATCTGATATTCCAAGAGCAGCTAAATTTACACTAATATCACTAACTCCATAGCTTGTTAAATCCCCATAATTCATAACATTTGTTATCTCTAAAAATTGGGCATCAGCTCTTTGTAATGCATTCATTAAAGAGTTTTTAGCACTTTCAACCATTGCTAATCCACTACCTTCAACTGCTTCTTGCATAGTATTTGGATTTAATTTCTCACTATTAGCCTCTATGTCACTAATTTTAAAAGCTTTACCTGAAACCAAATTTTCAATATCTATCATTCCATTTTTTACACTTGCACTATAACCCGTTGTTGAGGATATTTTATTTGCTAACTCTTTTGTAGCATTTACAAGGGAATAAGCATCAACATAATTTCTTATTTGATTATCTCTTCTTGTTTGAGCAACATCTTTTAAAGCTATCTCTTCGGGTGTTGTAACTGGCATATTATCTATATCTTCTTGAGATTGAATCTGATTTGGATCTGTAAGATTATATAAATTTCTGCCATCTTGGCTTAAAAAATCATATAACTCTTCCATCTTACTTTCATCTATATTAATATCTTTATCAAATTCAACTTTATATGCTCTTCCATCTATATTAAAACTTAAAACATTGCCTTCACTTTTTAAATCCCATCTTTGCTTTGAAAAATCAATTTGAGAGATTTGATTTTGTGAAGCTATGCTATTTTGTGATTGATTATTTTGATAAGAAGCTAATTTTTCACTGTAATTTACAATTAAAAGTTTTATATCATCTATTTTATCTTGTGCTGTTTTAAAACCATCTGCATCTTTCTGTATAGAGTCATTTTTTGCACTACTTACATAATCTGTAGCTTTAGCATTTATATTATAAATTGTCCCATTTCCATCGCTTATATTTCTAGAAATAATACTTACTCCAAAATCATCTGTAAATATATTTAAATTAGGGTTTGTTGAGCTTGTTAATCTTTCTTGTGGAACAAGTCCTTGAATTTTATAATCTTCTTGCGTAACCAAAAATCCATCTTTTGCCTCTACTAAATTTCCAGCTCTTGTATATGAAATAGAATCATCTTGTCTATTTTTTACTACAAAAAAACCTTTTCCTTCAATAGCAACATCAACTCCAACTCCAGTTCCAACTATTTGACCTTGAGTAAAACTTTTTGAAATACTTTGAACCTGAACCCCTTTTCCAACACCACTTTGTGAATAAAGAAGATCTGAAAAACTTATCTCATCTTTTTTGTGTCCAACTGTATTTGCATTTCCTATATTGTTAGATTCAATAGAAATTCCTTTATCTTGTTGCCAAATACCAGACATTCCATTCCATAATGAACCTATCACAAGAACCCCTTTTCTAGAAAATTTTAGTAATTGATGAGAATGGTATAGTTACACTCTCATCAGATAATACAATTTGAGTTTTACCACTTAAAACATAATCATGAGTAGAAACCTCTTCACCATTCTCATCTTTAATTACAAGTTTGCCATCTTTTACTAAAGGTTTCCCCAAAGATTCTAAAACTATAGTTTGTCCTGTTTTATTTCCCTCATGATCATAAAGATTTCCTTCTTCATCATAATTTGCAGCTTTATACTCTTCACCATCTTTTAAAGCAATACCGTTATAAAGATACTGCCATTCACTAGCTTGCACCATAATCTCACCATCAACTATCTCAATAGAATCAACAGCAAAAGCTCTTAAAGCTCCATCTTCATTTACACTTCCATTTTCAATATTTTTTCCAATAATTCCAGTTGCTGTTGAAAGTGAATTTTGATTAAATGCAGTTTGAATTGCTTGTAAAGATTTTATCATCTCCATATTTGCATTTAATGTACTCATTTGCATCTGAGTTGAAAGCATTTTTGCTGAATCCATAGGCTTAGTAGGATCTTGAAGCTTTAACTCTTCAATCATAAGCTTTAAGAAATCATTTGTTGTTAGTTGATCATTTGTAATACTTTGAGTATATTGGTTACCATAAGAATCTGTTGTACTATTTACTGTCATACCATCTGCCATTTTAAGCTCCTTTTATATCATATGCTCTTCGAAGAAATATCTTACAACATTATCTGAATCCATTGCATCTTGAACTCTAACTGCAAGCTTCTCATCCATAACGATTATATCACCTGTACCAATAATTCTTGAGTTTACATAGATCTCACCACCGCTTCCAGCTGGTTTGTGAAGTGAGATAATATCACCTTCAGTCAACTTTAAAAATTCACCAATAGAGATATTTGTGTATCCTAGCATAACATCTACAACTATCTCTGTATCAACTAGTAAATCATAAACTCTTTCACTTATTTCCATTTTTATAATCTTTTTTTAAATTTGATAAATATTATATCACAAAAACTTTTTTATATTATTAAATCAAGTGATTCCAACATTGAAGATATTTTAGCTTCAATATTTCCATCAAAATTTCCAATATTACTAGCAATTACAACACCACCAGCAACAACATTTATATCTTCAACTAACTCTATATAATTTTCAAGTTCAAGCTCTTTTTTCAAAACAATATAATCTTTTGGATTTAAATGAATTCTTACTTTTGTAGCACCCTTAACTTTTTCTAAAAGTTGAGATATTGTCTGTTTTGCAATTTTTTCCGAATTTTGACTAAGTTCAATTCCAATAATTTTCTTTGCAATTGTAAGTGATGTTTTTAGCATCTTATTTTCAACTTGAGTTGCTGTTTTTTCAAAGAAAATTGCTTGTTCTTTTAAATCTTTTATTGCTTTTACAACTTGAGAATCTAACTCTTTATTTTTAGATACAATATCTCCCTCAATTCCTAATATTTTTTGAGAAATTGCCTCTATTTTTTGAGCTAAAGATGAGAATTCTGCAAAAATTGGTTCAATTTTATTCAAAACTTCACTATTGTCTATTATTGCTGGAACCTCTTTTACTAATTCTACTTTAAGATCTTTTTCTAAATCCTCTTTTTCATTTAAATTACTATCCAAATCTTTCTCATCTAAAGATTTACTTTTTTTAGAGAAACTATTTAGCTCAAATTTTTTTATATTATCGCTATTACTTACTATTTTTGCACTTGCAAAGATACTATCTGCCATTATGTACTCTCTCTTTCTATTACACCATCTTCAATCATTTTTTGTGCAACTGCCAACATTCTTCTTTGCGCTGCTTCAATATCTTTAATTTTAACTTTCGTAAGCATTTCACTCTCTTCATTAAATCTATCTCTAACCCTTTGAGACATTGCACTTGTAACTTTTCTAATCTGCTCTTCTGTAGCATTTTTCATAGCAACTACAACATCAGCTGATTCAACACCTTGAATAATTTTCATAATGTACTCTGTATCTAAATTTAATAAATCTTCAAATACAAACATATTATCTTTAATTCTATTTGCTAAAGATGTATCAATACCATTAATATTTTTAAGAATATCAATAGCTTTTGGTCCCATTTTATTCAACATATCAGCAACAACCTTAACTCCACCAACATCTACAATTGATGATAATAAAGATTCTAATTTTCTCTCTAGAACTGCTGAAATAGTTCTTACAACATCTGGAGAAACATCTTTAATAGTAGCTATTTGAATACTTACTTTTACTCTTGTTTCTTCATCTAATTCCATTAAAACATCAGCTGATTTTGATGGATCCATATGAGATAGAATAACTGCAATTGTATGAGGTGATTCATCTTTAATAAAATCGCTTAACTGTTTTGGATTAACTCCATCAAGATATGAAAATGCTTGATTTGCTAATTTCATTCTAGAAAGTTTTTCTAAAACTTCATCTGCTGCTTCCTGCCCGATAGATTTATATAAAATTTCTTTTGCAAAATCGTAACCACCTGAACTTATAAAGCCTTTTGTTCTTGTGTATAAATGGAACTCTTCAAGAATTGCTAAAGAGACCTCTTTATTTATTGATTGAATTTGAGTAATTGCTGTTGAAATTTGTTCTACATACTCTTTATCTAAAAATTGAAAGATTTTTACAGTTGATTCTTCTCCAATAAGAACAAAAAACCTAGCAACCTTTTCAATCATTGATAGACCTTTTAAGACATCAATTTCGCCGTATGGATTAATTGCCATTTATTATCCTTATTTAAAATTTACATTACCTTCGCTTAATAGCAACTCTATCATTCTTGCTATATCAGCTGGGTTATTGTTTATCTCTCTATCTAGCTCTTCAATAAACACCTCATATTTTGCTGCAGACTCTTCATCAAGTCCATCAATATTATTTAAGATTTGACTTTTTACTTTTGATTTTAATCTTCCTTGAGCTGTATTTTGATCAAGTTCATCATCAAGTCCAGCAAGCATATCTTTTACTAAATCTTCATCATCAATACTTAGTTCCTCTTTTTTACCTTCACCTAAAATTACTAATTCACTATTTGATACAAATCTTCTATAAAATATAAATAGTATTATTCCTATTATTAAATATTGAATGTAATCTTTATACTCATCCAATATTGTCTTTATTGTAGATGCATCAAAATACTCATTTTGACCACCTATTACATTTCCAAATTCATCAATAGCTTGACCATTTGCATCATAAGATTTAAGAGTTAAAAACTTAAAATCTTTTACAGATACTTTATCTCCTCTATTTTTATCAAATCCAATTGCATCTTCGACTAAAGATTGAAGATTAGCCAAGAAAACATCTTTTTGAGGATGATTTTCTAATACAGTTGAATCAAAAGTAACAGATGCTGTAACTCTTCTTATATTTGAAAAATTTGAATCTTTTTGAGATATTATTTTTCTAGATATCTCATAATTTGTAACTGTATTTGAGCTTTCGCTACTAGAAGAGAGTTTGTTTCCATCACTTGCAATTTGTGGTGGTTGAATATTATTATCAACTCCAACAACTTGCATATCATTTGGCAAACCAGTCGAATCACTTGTACTTTCAATTACTTGTTGAGATCTAATAGTTCCTTCTGGACTATAAATCTCCTCTTCAATATCTTTTTTTACAAAATCTAAAACAACATTAACTTTAGCAACAACTCTTCCAAATCCAACAACAGGCTCAAGTAAAGATATAATCTTTTTCTCATAATCCTCTTCAACTTTATCTTTAAACTTTGTTTGAACAGTTGATTGTTGTCTATTTATATCTTCAGTGCTAAGCTCGAGTAAATTACCCTCACTATCAATTAATTGTATATTTTCATTTTTTAATTCAGGAACAGCTGAAGCTATAAAGTTTTTAATACCATCAATTTGTTTTTGTGTTAAAAATAGACCTTGCTTTAAAGTAATAACAGCCGAAGCAGTTGTTTGTGCTCTTTTTTCAGTAAATATTGTCTCTTTTGGAATTGCAATTTTTACATCAGCTTTTAAAACACTTGAAAGTGACTCTAAACTACGGCTTAGTTCTCCCTCTAATGCTCTTAAATATTTAACTTTATTCTCAAAATTAGTAGTTCCAATAGTTGATTTCTCAAAAATCTCCCAACCAACATGTTTATTTGAAGATGCTTCACTAGTTACTAATTTTATTTTTGCAATATTTACAAACTGTTGGGTTGTTCTTAAAGTTAAATCACTTCCAGAACCTGTTACTATAAAATCAATTCCAGCACCCTCAAGCTCCTCAGTTGCTCTCATAACATCTGCTTGAGTAAGGTTTGAAGCTATAATATAGTTGTATTGTTTCTCTTTACTTTTTACAGTTGTAAATATTAAAAAACCTATAATCAAAAGTGCCAACAAACCTATTCCACCAAAAATGGCCATTTTTTGAGCTTTATTAAAGTTATTTATAAATTTTATCAGTTGATCTAGCAATATCTATCCTAATTAATTTTTACCAGATGAATCAATCACTGATCTAAATAGTTTTGAATCTCGTTTTATAGATGTCTGTATAGCATCAAAAATTATCTTATTTTTTGATTGTTCACTAATTTGACTATCAAGATTTACATTATTTCCATCGTTTTGTTCTATTAAGTCAGGAACTTGTATCAATCTTGGATTTGAATTTGGTTTATAATCAATATTTTGCATATGCATAGATGAAGTTCTTGTCATTTGAATAAGTTGCTGTTGTTTTAACTCATCTTCAAAAACCAAATCTTTAGTTTTATAGTTTGGTGTATTAATATTTGCAATATTACTTGATATTACCTTCTGTCTCTCACCTCTAAAGTTTAACTGCTCAAAAAGTTTTGCTGATACATTACTTGCGTGCATTATCTAGTATTCCCTCCAACTTTTTCTATTAATCCAGCATTTAATTCATCAATTGTCTTAATAGCTTTTTGTGATTGTTCAAATCTTCTATGCGCATCAATTAACTCTACCATTGTAGAGACTCTATTTACATTTGATTGCTCAACAGATCCTTTTATAATTCTGTTATCATTATTCTCTAAATCTTCAACTTCATCTAAATTTATAGCCGTATAGTTATTATTTCCAACTTTTTCTAAATTTTTAAATGAAGTTTGTGCAACTCCTATTTGAAATTCAAATCCTTCTTCTATTACAATTGCCTCATTATCAGCATTTAAAACATTGTTTCCATTTCCATCAACTAAAAAACCATCTAAATTCTTAAATGCTCCATTTCTTGTATATAAAATATCACCATTTTGATCTTGTATTTTAAAAAAAGTATCATAAGAGTTTAAAGCAAAATCTAACTCATTTCCAGTAGTTCTAATTGCTCCCATATGAGGATCTGTATATCTTGTATCAATTTTTGGAATATTATTTATAGTAATAGACTCTACAAACTTTTTATTACTACTATTTTCCATTCTCTTTAAGTACCAATTAAAAGTTGTTTCAGCAGTTCCCTCTTGTTTAAATCCTATTGTATCAGCATTTGCTAAGTTATTACTTATCTGATCCAACCTATTTACTTGATTTATCATAGATGCTGCTAATGGGTACATTCCTTGATTCATTTTAAAGTTTCCTTCTATTTATTGAATTCAGCAATTAGTTTATCTAAATCATCACCAACTAAATCTTCAGTATCTGTATCGCCATGAATATGTTTTGCCATTGGTATATCTTTTGGAGCATCTTCTTCAAAAAGATTGTTCAAATATAGTGATAATTTTCTAATAACTGACATAACTCTCTCTATTTTTTGTCTATTTATATCATTAAATTGCATTAATTCCATACCTTGGAATATATGAACATCTTCATTGTCTAAAAGAGTTTTCAAATCTTTTAAATCTAACTGCAATTGATTTATTTTCTCTAACTGTTCATTAAATTGCGAAACATTTGGAAATTTATCACATAAAAGATTCAAAAATGCCATTTGAGAAACTGCAATCTCTTCAAAACCTTTTATTTTTTTTCTAATGTCATTATTATTATCTAAAGCTAGACTTAATACATCAAAAATTTGTGAAACTTTTTCTTCAGAATCATTAGCAACTTGACTTAATTGGCTTACTACTTTTGTATCATTTTCAGCTGGAAAAGGAAAAACTCCCTCATTTATTTTTGAAGATGACCACTCTTTGACAATCTCATCTTTATCTATACTCTTATTTTCAGGTTCATCTTTTTTTGAACTATTTTGCTCTTTATTGTCTTCTTTAATAGAGCTTTCTGGATTTATATTTTCTATTTCGTTAAGTAAAGTGCCTATCTCTTCAATTTTGCTATCTTTTGAAGAGTTAGTATTAGTTTGTTCACTTTGTATCGTACTATTTAAAATAGCTTCTAGTTCTTCTGTTTTAACATTCTCATCTAAACTTTCTTCAACTTTAATATCTTCTTTTGGTTCATCAGTTGGAATATCAATTCCACCCATTAAAGCCTCTATATCTTCTTGACTCATTCCCATAAGTAAACCTTTATTTGACTATTTTTTTAATACACCATCTAGTTTTTCTTTTAAAACCTCTGCATTAAAAGGTTTTACAATATAGTTATTTACACCTGCTTTTAAAGCTGTAATAACCTCACTTTTACCACCTTCAGTAGTAATCATAATAATTGGAGTTTTTTGGTGAGTTCCTTCACTTCTAACTTTTTTAACCAACTCCAAACCATTCATATTTGGCATATTCCAGTCTGTTAGGATAATGTCATAATTTCCTTCAGTAAGAAGTTTCCAAGCTTTTAATCCATCTTCAGCTTCATCGAAGTTATCCTTACTAAATCCTAGTTGCATTACAACATTTCCAATAATTCTTCTCATTGTTGAGCTATCATCAACTATTAGAATTCTCATTTTTTGCCTCTTTATATTAAAGTATTTCTATAAAGTATGCATTATATAAAAAATGTTTTAAATTTTTACTTAAAACTAAAACTATTAAATTAAATAGCTTTATCTTAATTTAATCCTTCTTTTAGTACAATCTAAGTTAATTTCAAAAATGGAGAATTCTATGATTAGAGGTCTTTATACAGCTGCAACTGGTATGAATGCTATGCAGCATCAAATTGATGTAACATCAAATAACATTGCAAATGTTAATACTACAGGTTTTAAACAAGATAGAGCAGAGTTTCAAGATCTAATTTATGAATCTTTAAACTATACAGCAGGTCAAACTACTATTGATACTATGAATCCAACAGGTATTGATGTGGGACTTGGAGTAAGACTTTCAAATATTCAAAAAAATTTCACAGAAGGTGATCTAAAAGGTACTGGTAATCCACTTGATATTGCAATTACTGGAAGAGGTTTTTTTCAAATAGTTCTTCCAAGCGGAGAGATTGCATTTAGTAGAAATGGAAATTTTAAATTAGATGCTGATGGTAATGTTGTAAATGGAAATGGTTATTTACTAGAGCCACAAATTGTAGTTCCTGAGAATGTAAAAGATATAAGTATTGGAAATGATGGATTTGTAACAGCAAAAGATCCTCAAACTGGAGATACTATTGAACTTGGTCAAATTATTTTAGCAGATTTTATAAATCCTTCTGGTTTAACTCCACTTGGAGACTCTTTATTTTTACAAACTGATGCTAGTGGTGATGTACTAGAAGGTGAACCATTAACTGAACAGTTTGGTGGACTTAGACAATCTATGCTTGAAAGTTCAAATGTAAAACTTGTAAATGAGATGGTAGATTTAATTACTGCTCAAAGAGCTTATGAAGCAAACTCAAAAGCAATTACAACTGCTGATGGTATGTTGGATACTGTAAATAGATTGAAAAATTAATAATATTTAATAGTTATGAATTTTGAAGAGCTAAAAAAAAGAAGAGAGAGAAACCTAAGTAGGCACAAACTAAAAAAAAGAGCCTACTACCTAAAGAGTAAGCTTAATAAAGAGATAGATTACGAAGATGAACTAAAAGATGATGGCTTTTTGCTAAAGATGAAATCTATTGCAAAAAGTCAAAAAGAGTATATATTTAGTAGAGAGTCTATAATAAAAAATAAGATAAAAGAGTATCAAGAGAAAAAAAGAGAGTACTATGAGCAAAATAAAGAGAAAAGGCTTGAGTATGATAAAGAGTACAGAGAGAGAAAAAAAGAAGAGCTAAAAGAGTATAGAAGAAAATACTATGAAAAAATTAAAGAATCTAAATTTAAAGAGGATTAAATGGCTGAAGATATAAAAAACGAAGAAGCTTCTAATAGTGTTGATGAACAAGATAACAAAGAGAATAAAACTAATCATAGTTTAAATAAAGCAAATTTAATAAAAAAAGCTTTAATAGCTGGTATAGCAATCCTTGTTATATTTCTACTTATTATTTTAGTTTTAATACTAACTAAAAAGCCAAATAGTGTTGAAGAAACTTCTAGTGCTCAAGTAGCAAGCCAAATTGAACAAAATATAGAAACTGCAGAGAATAAACAACTAAATGAAAATCAAACTGTCCAAAATGAAGAGAGTGATTTTAAATTTGACTTTAATAATCTTGAACCAGATAAATTAAATGAGCAGTTAGAGCTATTAACTAATAAAAGCTTAGAACAAAAAGCTTTAGAAGAGTTATCATTATTGGAAAAAGAAGAAAAAAAATCAAGTAATGCTTCATCTATTTTTGTTGAATCAAATGATTCTAAAACAGAAAATATTATAAATAGCACTCAAGAGAGTGTTAATAATGAAGTATTAGTTTTAAATGATGTTGAAGAAAAAAATATTGAAATCAATAGTGAAACAAAAGAGAGTGAAACTATAGAAAACAGTGATGAACCAATAGAGACTAAAACTATTTTAGAAGATGAAAAAGAAGAGCTTACTAATAATACGAAAAAAGAGATTGAGATATCAAAAGAGTCAAAATCTTTAATTGTTTTTGAGGATGAATCTAAAAATGAAGATACAAAAGCTTCGGATATTAATAAATATGAATTTTTAAAAATAATAAGTGTTGCAAAAATAAAAGGAAATCTAAAAAAATCTTACTATAACAAAATTTATAACATAGATAGTTCTGTTTTGCTTTGTAGAGACTCATTAGGTAATATTGAGATATATTTTGGACCATTTAAAGATAACACGAAGCAAGAGAATCTTTTAAATAGACTCTTAGAAGCTGGTTTTAGTGAAGCATACAATCTAGAGATGGAAAAAGAAGAGTTTAATAAAAGATGCAACTACTAATTTTTTAAGAGTTTTCTAAAATATCAAAAGCATTTATAGCAAATATCTTTTTATTTTCAATATCAACTCTTTGAATAAAAGTTTCAAATATATGAGGAATTAAAAAGATTTTTGGAAGACCTTTTTCTACAAGTTGCGAATCTGTTTTAACTTCTAAATAATCATTTAATGGAAATCTGTGAACATCACTTACAACACCTAATTTTAAGCTATCTTCATAAACTTCACATGATATTAAATCAAACCAAAAAAACTCGTTATCTTTTAATTTACAAAACTCTTTAGTCTGCTCGATTGTAGTGTATAACTCTGTATTTGTAAGTTTTTTAGCACTTTCAATATCACTAAAACCTTCAAAAGATACAAGATCTCTATCTTTTAGATACTCTAAGATTGTAAGTTGGAAATTTTTATTTGTTAGAAAAGTTGAGCCTTTTTTAAATTGCTCAGGAAAATCAGAGTCAATAAAAAGTCTTAAATGACCTTTTAATCCTACTGCTTTTCCTAATTTTGCTACATAAACCTTATTATTCATAAACTACTTTGCTACTACTTGGATTTTATAAGATACTCCATCTTTAGCCTTGCAACCATTTGCAATTGTTTTTAGAGCATTTATCATATTTCCATTTTTACCAATTAATTTACCAATATCCAAACTATTTACACTAAGAGTGATTAAAATAAAGTTCTCATCAACTCTCTCTTGAGAAATCTCAACATCTTCTGGAATTGAAACTATTAGTTTTGCATAGTTTTCTATAAAGTTTGTAATCATTTGATACTATTTTGAAGTTAATTTTTTAACTTTTTCTGATGGTTTAGCACCAACACTTAGCCAATAGTTATATCTCTCTTCATCAATTTTGAAAACTTGTGGCTCAACTACTGGATTGTAGTAACCAATTGATTCAATCCATCCTGAATCTCTTCTTTTTCTTGAGTCTGTTACAACTATTCTATAAAATGGTTTTTTGTTTCTTCCCATTCTTGTTAATCTAATCACTGTCATTGTTTTGTCCTTTTTTAAATTTATAGTGTTGAGCTTTAAACTCCAAAAAAGTTTATAGCTCAGCACTATTTTTAATTCTATCTTGGAATTTTTGGCATTCCATTTGGTCCCATTTGAGACAACATATTTGTAAAACCTTTCATTCCACCTTTGTTTGAAAGCTGTTTTGCCATTTTTGAAGCATTTTTAAACTGTTTTAAAATCTTATTTACTTGAACTTCACTTAAACCAGCACCTGCTGAGATTCTTTTTTTTCTACTAGGATTTAGTAAATCTGGATTAACTCTTTCTTTTTGAGTCATTGAACTAATTAAAGCTTTAATTCTAACTATCTCTTTAGAGTTTTCAAAATCCATATCTTTTAAAGCTGGCATCATATTTGATAAGCCTGGAATCATTCCCATAATAGATTTTAAACTTCCAAGTTTACTTAACATTTGAAGCTGTTCTAAAAAGTCATTAAAGTTGAATTCACCTTTTTTTATCTTTCTACTTACCTCTTTTGCTTTTTTCTCATCTATTAAAGTAGCTGTTTTTTCAGCAAGCCCAGCAATATCCCCAAGTCCTAAAAGTCTTGAAACAACTCTATCTGGAATAAAAACTTCCAAATCTGGCATTTTTTCACCAATACCAATAAATCTTAATGGAACTTCTACTTGGTGAGCAATACTAAGTGCAACTCCACCTTTTGTATCACCATCATATTTTGATAATATAACTCCATCAATTCCAATTTTCTCTTTAAATGTAGTTGCTGTTTTTGTTGCATCATGACCTGTCATAGAGTCTGCAACATAAAAAATCTCACTTGGATTTATAGCATCTTTAACATCTTTAAGCTCACTCATAAGCTCATCATCAATAGCAAGTCTTCCAGCTGTATCTATTAAAACAACATCATAATGCTCTTTTTTTGCTTTCTCAACTGCAGCTTGTGCAATTTTTATAGGATTTTTCTCATTATCATCAAAATAGATATCAACATCAATTTGTTTTGCAATCTGTTTTAGCTGCTCAACAGCTGCAAGTCTTTGTAAGTCACAAGCAGCTACTAAAACTTTTTTATTTCTTAGTTTTAAATAGTTTGCTAATTTTCCAGTTGTAGTAGTTTTACCACTTCCTTGAAGACCTGTCATTAAAATTTTTGTAGGAGGAGTTGAAGAGAATACAAAACCTTGATTTCCATTTGCTGTTAAAACTTTTTCAAGCTCTTCTTTTAGAACTTTTATGAAGTTATCTTGTCCAATTCCAATATTTTTTACACCCAACTCAATATTAGCTAATAACTCTTTTGTCGTTTTATGGTGAACATCAGCTTTTAAAAATGCTTTTTTTAGCTCACTAATAGCACGACTTAATGATGCAACATCATCTTGATGTCTTATCTTATTTACAACACCTCGAATTGAGCTAGTTATTGAATCAAACAATTTTACACTCCATAATTTTAATTTTGAGATATTACATCTTTTTTGCTTTATTTTAGATTAAATAAAAGGATTATTTTAAGTAATTTTTTAGATTAGAAAAATAACTAAAGCCCTATTCTATGGACTTTTTACTTTTTTAAACCTTAAAATTAACTAAAATCATACACCTTGAACTCTTTTGGTTCTTTTGATTCGAAAACATAATCAAATATTTTTGTAACTTTTGAGTGAAGCAAAACCCTATTTACATTTGAAGCAGTTCTTCCATATAAACTATCTCCAATAATAGGAAATCCTAAAGCTGCTAAATGAACTCTAATTTGATGAGTTCTTCCACTCTCAATTACCACTTTAACTTTTGATTTATTTCCCTCTACAAGCATTGGAATAAGAGTTGTTTTTGCACTTTTTCCATGTTTGTCTATTTTTGATTTAGCCATTCCTCTATCTTTTGTAGTTAAAATTGGTTTATCAATTACTAACTCTTCGATAACTTTTCCCTCAACAATAGCAACATACTCTTTATAAACTCTATTTTGCGCAAACTCTTTAATAGCTCTTTTTTGAAACTCTTCATTCTTTGCAAAAAGCATAACTCCACTTGTCTCTTTATCTAGTCTATTTAAAAGTATTGCATTTTCAAATTTTCTTGATACCTCATCTGCTGTTAAAAAAGCTGGTTTATCAACTGCTAAAATATCTTTATCTTCAAATATAACTTTTATTTTTGCAATATCTTTTACACTAAATTTAGTATCAACTCTTATCTCACCTCGTGCTATTAAAAGTTTTTTCCCAGAAACTGTTACTAAACCTTTATCAATAAGCTCTTTTGCCTTTGCATTTGAAATTCTCTCTTGCATTGCTAGAAGTTTATATGCTTTATCAAACTCTACTGCCATTTTTCTATCTCCTTAATTATAGGCTCAAACGAACCCTCTTTTGTAAGTTCTGGTTTTAAAAGAGTAGATGCTTTTTCAAGATACTCTTTTAACTCATTTTTTTCTATTAAATAGTAATTTTTAATGCACTCAAAAAGTGATTTTTGATTAAATATATTTTTACCACTTATTATAATATTTCCAAAATATGCTGGTTCTATTGGATTATGACCACCTACATTTGCAAATGCCCCACCAAGAATTGTAATATCCCCAATAGAGTAGATATCATTTAGCATTCCCATTTTATCAATTAAGATAATATCACTTGAAAAATCCTCTTTTAAACTATATTTATGAAAACTTATCTCTTTGTCTTTTATATAATCTTTAATTAACTCTTCAACTTTTAAAAATCTCTCAGGATGTCTTGGAACAACTATTAGTTTTCCATACTCTTTTTTATAAGAGCTCAAAACAAGCTCCTCCTCACCTTCATGTGTACTTGCTGCAACAATTACCTTTGAATTTGGTTTTTTTAAATCTAGCTTTTTTTGTGGAAGTTGTGCTAATTTTATATTTCCAATAACCTCAACATTTTTAGCCCCAAGCTCTTCTAATCTTTTTTTATCAAGTTGACTTTGTGCAAAAACTTTATCTATATTTTCAAAAATTTTTTTATAAAAAAACTTAAATCTTAAATATGATTTATAAGATCTATCTGAAATCCTTGCATTTATAAGTAAAGTTTTTGCACCTTTTCTTTTTGCGCATAAAAATAACATATACCAAAGTTCAGCCTCCATAACAACCAAAACTTTCTGTTTGCTTATCCAAAAAGGAAGGAAAATCTCAAAAGGAAGATATCTTACATTTTGGCTTACTGTTTTTGCCTCTTCAAATCCTGTATTTGTAATAACACTAATATTTGCTTTAGCTTCAAACTCTTCTATTAAAGGTTTTATAGCTTTAACTTCACCCATTGAACATGAGTGAAACCAAATACCACTAAAATCAAACTTTGAATTGTTTTTTAAAAAAAATTTTGCAGGAATTGCATCTTTATACTTATCTTCTCTTTTTTTATATAGTAAATATGGAGTCAATAATATATATGTAATTATTAAAATTAGATTATAAAAAAGGGTAAAGAGGCTCAAGCTTTAAGCCTCTTTTGTAACAGTTTCTTCTTCACCTTTATAAAGAATTCTTCCACAGTGAAGACAGTTTACAATCTCTTCACCTTTTATAACTTCTGCATAAGTTTTGTCGCTTATTTTCATAAAACATCCAAAACAAGCTTGTTGTTTAACAGGAACTACCGCTGTATCTTTTGCCCATCTTTTAATTTTTTCATAAAATGTTAAGATTTTTTTATCAAAATTTCCTAAAAGTTCATTTCTTTTTGCATAAACTACATCTCTATCTTTATTTATTGCTTCAATCTCTTGGTCAACAACAACTTTAATCTCTTCAATATCACTCTCTTCTGCTTTAAGTTTTGCTTGAAGCTCTTTTAAGCTCTCTTCTTTTGCAACTGTTAGTTTATCTAATCTTTCAATCTCTTCATTTGCAAAACTAACCTGCTCTTTTGCAATCTCTTCTTCAAGTTGTAAAGCTTTTAACTCTTTTTCATTTGTTACATCTTTATTTTTTTTAGCAATTTGATCTAGTTTTGTTTTTAACTCTGATAGATGAATATTGTTTTTTGTTCTTTTTGATTTTAGTTCATCAATCTCAAGATACACACTATTTATAGAAGTTTTTAATGCCTCTGCTGTCTCAACAAAAACTGCTAATTTTGCTTTTTGTTGCTCGATTTTTGGGTCAAATTGACTTATGCTTGTATCATATTTTGATAAAGTTACTAAGTCTTGTAAATACTTATTCAACGGTTTCTCCTTTAAAAAACTCAAATGGATTTTTTGAAGCTGTTATTATAGCTTTTAATTTATTTTTTTTCAAATACTGGCTTAACAATTGTTCTAAAAGTATATTAAAACTATTTTCACTCTCATAGTGTCTAATATCTATTAAGGACAAATCTCTTGCTTTTGCTTCCATTGCATCGTGATATTTAATATCACCTGTTATAAAGCAATCTGCTTTAACCTCATCTATTAAACTCATTGCACTTCCTGTACAAATTGCAATAGTTTTAATACTCTCTTTTGTTTTAACATATTTTAAATTTTTTAAATTTAATTTTTTTGATAGATAGTTTAATAACTCATCAAAACTCATATTGATTTCACAATTTGCAATAAACTCATTTTGATTAACTATTTTAAAACCTAAAATCTCTTCAACTACAAATCTATTTAAATGCGTTTTGTCAATATTTGTGTGCATAGAAATTAGTGCAATATCTTTTTTTATCAACTCTTTTAAAATTTTAGTGCTATAAGTATCGTAATTAACTCTTTTTAATCCACTAAAAATCAATGGATGATGAGTTATAACTAAAGAGTTTGGCTTTAAATTTTTTACCAAATCTAAATCTAAATCCATACTTAGATATAAACTTTCAAAACTATCACTCATATTTCCAACAAGAAGTCCTGAGTTATCCCATTTTTCTTGAAACTCAAAAGGAGAAAGCTCATTTAAGTAGTTATAAATATCTTCTATTTTCAATAAATTACTCCTATTGTTCATCTCACAACAATCTAGCTCATTTCATTCGCTACGATTGATACACTTCGTTAGTTCGCACCAGCCTTTTGTGAAAGTTCTTAACTTTCTGCAAAAGGTAAAAAATACTAAAAGAGTTAGCTCCTAACTCTTTCTTGACGCATTTTTTCCTGCTCTTTATACATAACAGCACAAGCTTGTGCAAGTTCTCTCACCTTTAAAATATAGTTTTGTCTCTCTGTAACACTTATTGCTTTTCTTGCATCTAAAGTATTAAAAGCGTGACTTGCTATCATACATTGATCATATGCAGGAAGTGGAAGTTGTGCTTCTAAACAAGATTTGCACTCATTAAATGCCTCTTCAAAATCTCTAAATAGTTTTGTTGTATTTGCTACTTCAAAATTATATTTAGAGAATTGATACTCTGCTTCTTTGTGAACATCTGCATAAGTTGTAATTCCATGCTTATTTTTATTCCAAACAATATCAAAAACAGAATCAACTCCTTGAAGATACATAGCAAGTCTCTCTGTTCCATAAGTAATCTCAACAGCAACAGGATCACAAGGAAGTCCTCCAACTTGTTGAAAATATGTAAATTGTGTAACTTCCATACCATCAAGCCAAACTTCCCATCCAAGTCCCCAAGCTCCTAGAGTTGGTGACTCCCAGTTATCTTCTACAAATCTAATATCGTGCCTGCTTAAATCAAGTCCTAAATACTCTAAAGATTGTAAATATAAATCTTGAATATTTTCTAAACTTGGTTTTATTAATACTTGAAACTGATAGTAACTTCCTAATCTATTTGGATTCTCTCCATATCTTCCATCTGTTGGTCTTCTTGATGGTGCAACATAAGCAACACTCCAAGGAGTTGAATCAAGACTTCTAAGCAGTGTTGCTGGATGAAATGTTCCAGCACCTGCAGCAATATCGTAAGGTTGTACAATATTACACCCCTCTTTTGCCCAGAACTCTTGAAGTTTTAATAACATTTGTGAAAAAGTAAGCATTCTATTTTATTCCTAACTCTTTATTTAATTTCTCTTTATCAAAGCCACAAATCCAACTATTTCCAATTAAAAAAACAGGTGCACCTTGACATCTTTTTTGACAATCATTTAAAGCTTTTTTATTTTTTGTTAAATCTATATGATTATATTTAAGATTTTTGCTCTTTAAGTATACTATAGCTTCTTTACACCATTTACAATTTGGAATAGTAAATAGTGCAATAGGTTTCATTTATAAAATTACTTCTATATCTTTTGAATCACTTTCAACTAATTTAGCTTTTACAACTCTATCTTCTTTTAATTTTGCAGCTAAATCTTTATCATTAATAGCTAAAATTTGCATTGCTAAATAAGCAGCATTAATTGCACCTGCTTTTCCTAAAGCAACAGTAGCAACTGGCATACCAGCTGGCATTTGAACAGTTGAAAGCATAGCATCCATACCATCCATCGCACCACCTTTCATAGGCACTCCAATAATAGGTTTTGTTGTAGTTGCTGCTAATGCACCAGCTAAATGAGCTGCCATTCCAGCTGCAGCAATAAATGCAACTGCACCTTTCTCTTCTGCATCTTTAACATACTCTTTTGTTCTTTCAGGACTTCTATGAGCTGAAGATATAATTAATTCATATTTTACATTAAACTGTTCAAAAGTATCAGCACAATTTTTCATAATATCATAATCAGATTTGCTACCCATAATAATCGAAATAAATCTCATTTTCTTATCCTATTTTTAAAATTTTAGATATACATTATATCAAAAATTTTCTAAGGTTTTTATAATATCTTCTATTTTTAGATTTCGCCACTCTTCAAACTTATTTATAGTTAAAGTATCATTTTCATAAATAAACTTTGATAAATTTTTTGAACTATCTTTTACATAGATTGTTTTAGTGTAGTTATAATATTTTAAACTCTCTTCATAATCTTTAAAAGTTGCTATACAAAGAGTTGGTATCATAAAAGCATCTGCTATATGAAGAGCTGAAGTGTATGCTGTTATTATCTTATCCATAGATGAAACAATATAGATAAAATCTTCTATTGTTTTTGAATATGTTGATAAATCTATATAATTTTCAGATTTTATTTTTGGATCAATTAAAAGTGTTGTTATAATCACATAATCATCTAATTTATCTATTAAACCTTTTAAAATTTCAATAGCAAAATTTTGAGGAATTGATTTATTTATAGTTGCACTATAAGGATGAAAAAGTAATAATTTACCTCTTTTTTTAGCATCAATAATTTTTTGACTTAAACCTTTTGATAATTCAAAATGTTCACAATTAAGTTCACTATATTTTTTAGAACTTGGAATTTTTTTATAATCTATTCCAAACTTATAAAGCCATGCATCTACTATATTTATATCTAATATCTTACTAATATCTACACTATTATCAACAAAATAGTCATACTTACAAATAGTTTTACTATTTATTGCAAGTGGATATACTCCATTTATATATTTTTGAGTTTCATAAATACTTTTATCTCTTTTATAATAACTATTATTTGAAGCTTTTATAAAAATATCAAGTTCAACTTTTGAGTATATATTTTTTAACTCTTCATAAAAAATTCTAAGTGCTGCCATAGAGCTAATCATATCGCTAATTGTAGAGCCTAAACTTCCAATAAGAGCAACTTTAACAATTGGTTTGTGAAAACTATTAAGACTATATAAAAGCGAACTAGGTTTTATATCAAAAAAAATATTATCTTTGAACTCTTCTTTTGTTTTATACTCATTTTCAAAGCTAATCCCAATTTCAGTTGGAAAATTTGGATTAGTTTTTACACTCTTTTCATTTAAAATCTTAGCAAGATATCTATTTTTATCAACTTTTGAAAAAATATCTTGTAAATCTTTAAAATCATCATATGTTGTAATATAAACCGTCTCATTTTCTAAACCAACTGGTGCTTTAAATCTATCATATTTTAGTATTGTACCATCTGTTATTTTTATATTTATACTATTTGTAACTCTAAAAAAAACCATATCTTATTCTATATTACTATCAATATTTTCTACTCTAAACATTGTTAAATAGGGTAATTTGCATGGAAGTTTTATTTTATTTACATTTCCACTATGAACGCTTTCAAGCTCTTTATTATCTTGTGTTAAAATCTTTTTAAAATTTATATAATATAGTCCATTCTCTTTTTTAAACACTTTTCCAATCTCATTTTCACACTCATGTAGAACTGTGTTATGTGGAGTGAAAATTTCAATATCTTCATTTGGATAAACTTTATACTTGCAATAAAAATGCTCTTCATCTTCAGATACTAAACCTGTTACTTCAAATGAGCCTTTACTTAAAGCATAATCGTGATTTTGAGAATCTAGTTTTTCAAATGGCTTATGAATTAAATAAGCATCTGTAAACCCTCTATTTTTAGTTGTATGCAACTCTTTTTGATATTTTGAAGCATCAAATTTATTTTCATAATAGTCATCAATAGCTTCTCTATAAGCTTTTGCAGTTACTGCTGCATAGTATGGAGATTTTGTTCTTCCCTCTATTTTCAAACTATCCACAGCACCACTATCAAGTATCTCTTTAATATGAGATGCAAGGTTCATATCTTTTGAGTTAAAAATATATGTTCCAACACCAGGTTCTTCTTCAAGTCTAAACAAGCTTCCATGCTCATCATTTCCAGCATAAAGTGTATATTCAAATCTACAATCATTTGCACAACTTCCACGATTTGGAACTCTTCCCATTTGAACAGCACTAATTAAACATCTTCCACTATATGCAAAACACATAGAACCATGAACAAATATCTCTATCTCCATATCTGGAAGATGTTTTTTAATCTCTATTACATCTTTTAAAGATATCTCTCTTGCTACAACAATTCTTTTAACTCCCATATCCCAAAAAACTTGAGCATCAAGATAGTTTAAAACATTTGCTTGAGTTGAAAGATGTATATCAATCTGGGGAGCAATCTCTCTACAAAGTCTTACAACTCCTGGAGCTGCAACTATAAAACCATCTGGTTTCAGTGCAGCCATAGAGGCTATATGTTTTTTTAATAACTCAATTTGAGCATTAAAAGGAAAACCATTTATTGTTGCATAAACTTTTTTCCCTCGCTCATGTGCATAATCAATTCCCTCTTTAAATGTCTCAAATGTAAACTCTTTACTAGCTCTAATTCTTAAACTAAAGTGGCTAACTCCACCATAAACAGCATCAGCACCATAATTTATTGCAATTTTTAATTTTTCTAAATTTCCAGCAGGTGAGAGCAACTCAACTTTTTGCTTACTCATAAAATTCCTTTGATTTTTTATATAATAAAATATTTAAATTTTTAGGGGATTGTATCTTTTTTTTGATAAATCTTAAGTTTTGCGACAAGCAAAGAGCTTTAGAAGCTCTCCCACTCATCATCAGATTTTGAAGCTTTAAACTCTTGTTTTGGTTTTTGCTCTAAGATTTTTACATCTTTAGCCTTTGTTACTATCTCTTTTGGTTTATTTGTCTCAGGTTTTGTTGTCTCTATATTTGAATTAACTTTTTTAGATATATTATCAATTTTAACTTGATCAAGTGATTTAAATACTTTAAAAATTGATGTATCAAGTTGTTTTGATAACTCTTTTAATCTACTCTTATCAGAGTTCTTTTTACAATCCTCATTAATATACTCTTGAACACTTGTATGAACAAGTTCATGATACTCTTTTAAAGTTTTCCAATTTTGATTTTTAGTAAATACTAAACCATTTTTTTCTTGCTCTATAATCCATTTTCCTAAGTCACACTCTGTTGGTTTTGTTACACTCCAAGCAGTTTTTCCTTGACCAATTTTATCAAAGTTTGTAAGCTTAAATTTTACATGGTCATTTTTTAGTTTTGAAACTTTAAATACTAAATCTATATCTTCAATAATATTAGGATCTACTTGTTTAAATTTAGCTCTATCTGCTATTTTTAATAGATTGCTTGATAAACTTGATGCTTCACTTGCAAGATTACTTATAACTCTTGAAGAGCTAGCATTTACTTGAGTTACTCTATCAAGAACATTAATAGTATCATTTATTTGAAGTATTCCTATCTCTTCCTCTTTTGTACCTCTTGATACATCTTCTATTAAAACAATAGTCTCATCAATTCTTTTATTTAACTCTGTATAGCCAATTTTCATACTATTTGCTATCTCTTTACCTTCATTTGCTTTTGAAGTTGCTATTTCAACAATATTTTTAATCTCTCTTGCAGCTTCTGCACTTCTATTTGCAAGATTTCGCACCTCTTGAGCAACAACAGCAAACCCTTTTCCAGCTTCTCCAGCAGTTGCTGCTTCAACTGCTGCGTTTAGACTTAAGATATTTGTTTGGAATGCTATTTGATCAATTACCTCAATAGCTTCATTTATTGAACTAACCTCTTTATTAATTTGATCCATCGCGTCATTTGTTTTTGAAGCTAAAGTCTCACCTTGCTTTGATGATTTTTGAAGCTCTGAAGCCAAAATTGACATTTGAGAAGTCTTTTGAACACTTTGCTTAATAATAGATGTAATCTCTTCAATAGCAGCAGCTGTTTGCTCTAAACTTGCAGCTTGTTCTGTTGCTGAAGTTGATAACTCTTTTGCAGATTTTGAAAGAACTGCTGTATCATCATTTAATTTTGTTCCAGTTGATACTATCATTGATAAAAATTCAGATACAGTATGACCGATTAATTGAGTACTTGTAGCTAAAGAAGACATAATTCCATTTACTTTTGTAACATCAATTTGTGAGTTACTATCTGAGAAGTTTGAACTACCATATTCAACCAAAGTATTATTTAAAGTATTAAGATTTTGGTTAGTCTTTTCAATCATCTCATTTATAGAGTCTCTTAAACTTTGAATTTGAGGATTTGAAGATGTTTTTTCAATTTTATATACATAAAATCCTTGAGATATTTTTTCAATAACCTCATCAACATTTGCAATTACTTTACCATCTTCTATATATCCATCTTTTAATTTTTGAATATACCCATTAAAACTATCAACAATCTTTCCAATCTCATCATTTGATTTTTTCTTAATTCTATCAGTTTGTTCATTTCCACTTGATATATCATTTATTGCTATATCAAGCTCATCAAGTGGTCTTATAATTGCGTGATTTACTAAATAGCTATATATTAAATTAGCAATAAGCATAATTAACAAAGAGAACCCAATAATACTATATATTATAGAATTTATTTTGCTATTTGCACTAGCTTGCATTAAAGCAATCTCTTCTTCTATATCATCAACATAAGCACCTGTTCCAATTATCCAATCCCAAGGTTCAAACCTTTGAACATATGAAAACTTCTCTTTTGGATCATTTTTCTTATTTGGTTTATCCCAATAATATTTTACAAGTCCACCCTCTTTTTTCTCATTTGTAATTTTTGACATCTCTACAAATAATTTAGTTCCATAAGGGTCTGCATATGTGCTTAAATCTGTTCCATTTAGAGCTGGATTTGTTGGGTGGTGAATCATTTTTGGATGAGAATCATTTATCCAAAAATAGTCATTATTTGCATATCTCATATCAGATATTGTTTTTAAAGCCTCTTCTTGAATTCTAGCTGTAGCATTTTCAACATACTCACCTGTTCCAATAACCCAATTATAAGGAGCAAATAGTTTAACAAAAGAGACTTTTAATTGTGGTTCAGTAAATCCTGGTTTTGGCCAAACATAATCAATAAATCCCTCTTTATCTTTTTTGGCAATAGATGCAAACTCTTTAAAAATCTGCTTTCCTTTTGGATCTTTGTAGTTATACATATCTTTATCATTTAAAGATGGATTTATTGGATGAATTAAAACAACTGCATCCAAATCATTAATCCAAAAATATCCAGTAGAACCATATCTAGTAGAGTTTACAATATTTTTTAATCTCTCTTTTAAAGCACTATCTGATATTGTATTTTTATATTTTTGATACTCACCTTCTAAAATAGTGAACAAAAACATAGTCTGTTTTTTAAGTTCATCTTCTAACTCAAGTTTAACTTTTTCTATATCAGTTCTTGCATGATATGCTTCAACTGTTTTCATAGCTAAAGATACATAATTTTTAAGCTCTTCCTCTTTTTTTGCATAAGCCTCTTTTTTATAGTTTTCAATTCCCTCATTTGAATACTCTTTTATAGAGTAAATAGCAACAAATGCAACTGCAAGTGAAATTATAACTATAGTAAGAATTGATAATATTAAAAGTTTAGCTTTTATTGATATATTATTTATCATCTTATCTCTCCATTTCAACAAATGTTTGATTATACCATTTATTATAAAAATTGTATAAAAATTAAGATTTTATTATATTTTTAGCAAACTCTATTGCTTCATTTGTAACATTTTCACCACTTATCATTCTTGCTATCTCATTTACTCTTTCACTATTATTTAACTCTTTTACAGTTGAAACTCCATTGATTTTTTCAACCAAAAAGTGTTGATTTGCACTTGATGCAAGTTGTATTTGATGTGAAATTGCAAATATTTGATAATTTTTACTTAAACTTATAAGAACATTTGCTATTGCTTCACTCTCTTTTCCACTTAAATTTGCATCTATTTCGTCTAAAAACAAAATTCCATTTTCACCAATATCAAGTTTTGAAATTGCACTTAAAAGTGCAAGTCTTAATCTGTTGTATTCACCAGAACTTATTGTTTGCAAAGATACTTGATTTAACTTAAAATCTATGTAATCAACTCCACTACTATCAAGCTCTTGATTTTTTAAATCAATTTTTGCACTACTTAAATATAAAAATTCTAAATAATAATTTACATCTTTTTCAAGTCTTATTAATCCCTCTTTTCTGTAATCACTCATCTTATTTGCTAAATCTAAAACATAAGTTTGCAAAGATTGATATTTTTTCTCTAAATCACTCTTTTCAAAACTAATATTCATATAACTATCTAGCTCTTTTTGTTTTTGCTCTTTATACTTAAGAGCATCTTCTATTGAACCAAATTTTTTTATTAGATTTGATATTTTCTCAATTCTATCAAGAGTTGATTCAATATCAATATCTTCAAGTTCTCCTAAAGTGTCATTAGATTTTTCTAAAATATTATTTAGCTCATTTATAGCTTCATCAAAAAATGCACTATTTATCTCTAAAATTTCTAAAAGTTCATTAACTCCACTAACATGCTCAAATATTTTTGTAGCTTTTAAACTAGCTTTCTCTATCTTCTCTTTTTTTGCAAGAGCTTTTTTTAGACTATTTAACTCTTCATACTCATTTAATTTTGGATTTATCTCTTCTATTTTTGATATCTCAAATCTTGCAAACTCTTTTAAATCTTCTAACTTTTTCTCATCTTCATTTAATTTATCTAATCTCTTTTTTATCTCAACAAGTTCTTTATAGTTATTTACAAAATCATCTTTAAGTACTTTAAATCCACTAAAATTTTTACTTGCATACCTATCTAGAAAATCTATTAAAACTTCACTTTTAAAATCACTTGTATCTTTTAAACTTAAATATTTAATTATACTATTTGATATCTCACTTAGTGATTTTTTTGATATGCTTTGATTGTTTAGAAAATATCTTGTTTTATCTTTTTTAATACTTTTGAAAACAATATCCTCTTCAAAGTTTATATCAAACTCTTCATTTTTTATTTTTGAATTATTTATATTTAGCTCAGCTAACTCACTTTTTATCTCATTTAATCCAAAAAGTGCTAAAAACTCTTGCATTAAGATAGATTTTCCAGCTCCACTTGGACCTGTAAAGATATTTAATCCACTATTAAACTCTAATTCAAGCTCTTTAAAACTTAAACAATTTTTTATATAAACTCTTGTAATCAAACTTAGTTACCCCATCTTAATTTTTCACTTAAAACTTTAAAAAAGTCTCTTTTTGTTCTATAAAGCATCTTTGCACTCTTTTTTGATATTTTAATATTTACAATCTCATTTTGCTTTAAATCGTACAGATCTTGACCATCAACTATAACAGTCGCTTCATCACTTGGTGTTTTAAACTCAATTTCAAAATCAGCTGGTACAACTATTGGTCGTTGAGTTAGTGAGTGAGCTGCAACTGGAGTTATTATAAATGCATTTGTAAGTGGATAAACAATTGGTCCACCAACAGATAAATTATATGCAGTTGAGCCACTTGGAGTTGATACTATTAAACCATCACCATAATATGTATTAAACTCTTTTTTATCAATTTTTGCTTTTATCTCAAGCATTGAAGATAGATTTTTTCTAGATATTACTATATCGTTAAATGCTATAAATTTTTTATCTCCTATTTGTGCCTCTATCATCATTCTTGGTTCAATTTTATAATCATTTATTAGCAAATCTTCAATAAAACATGGTAAATCTTCCAGTTTTAAATCTGTTAAAAATCCCAAAGTTCCTAAATTTATTCCTAAAACTGGAAGATTATATTTAAAAGATTTTCTAACTACTCCAAGAAGTGTTCCATCTCCTCCAATAGAGATTAAAAAATCAGATTTTTGGCACATTAAATCAAAATCTAATCCATTTTGAGAAATCATTTGTGCACTACTTTTTTCTAAAATCAAATCTATATTTTTGTCCAAAAATAGTTTTTCTACTCTTAAAAAAGCATCTTTTAATTCTGGACTATTTGGTTTAAGAACTACACCAATATTTTCAATTTTTTTTAAGTGTTCGCAACTTTTTTCTAATCTCAATTCATCCAACTTTTTTTAAATTTATATGAAAAATCAATTGTATTAAATATCTCATATAAATCTAATAAAAAAAGGGAATATGCAAAAGCACATCCCCTTTTAGAAAAACTTAATTTTTTAAATTATCCATTTCTTTTTTTGATAATCTCTTCAGATACATTTCTTGGAACCTCTTGGTATGAATCAAACAACATTGAGTATGTTGCTCTACCTTGAGACATAGATCTTAAATCTGTTGAGTAACCAAATAGTTCTGATAATGGAATCATAGCAGTAACAAGTTTGATACCTGCTCTGTCATCCATAGATTGAACTTGTCCTCTTCTTTTATTACAATCTCCAATAACGTCTCCCATGTACTCTTCTGGAGTCTCAATTTCAACTTTCATCATTGGCTCAAGTAAAACAGCACCTGCAGCTGCACTTCTACAACCTTGTTTGAATCCCATTGAAGCAGCTAATTTAAACGCCATTTCAGATGAGTCAACTTCGTGGTAACTTCCATCATAAAGTGTAACTTCAATATCAACCATTGGGTAACCAGCTAAGATACCACCTTGCATTGCTTCAAATGCACCTTTTTCAACAGCTGGAACATACTCTTTTGGTACAACCCCACCTTTAATTTCATTATTGAATTTAAATGTTGGTTCACTTCCAGCAGGAAGAGGTTTAATCTCTAAGTAAACATGTCCATATTGACCTTTACCTCCAGATTGTTTTGCATATTTGTACTCTTGTTTAACAGCATTTCTAATAGTCTCTCTATATGCAACTTGTGGAGCACCAACTTCAGCTTCAACCTTAAACTCTCTTTTCATTCTATCTACAAGAATTTCAAGGTGTAATTCACCCATTCCAGAAATAATAGTTTGACCTGTTTCTTCATCAGTATTTACTCTAAATGATGGATCTTCTTCAGCAAGTTTTCCTAAAGCAATACCCATTTTTTCTTGGTCAGCTTTTGTTTTTGGCTCAACAGCAACACTAATAACTGGATCTGGGAAATCCATTCTCTCTAGAATTACTGGATCTTTTTCGCTTGCTAGTGTATCACCTGTAATTGTATCTTTAAGACCAACAACTGCACCAATTTCTCCAGCATAAAGTTCTTTAACTTCTTCTCTAGAGTTTGCATGCATTTTAAGTAATCTTCCGATTCTCTCTTTTTTCATTTTTGTAGAGTTTAATACATAAGTTCCAGACTCTAAAATTCCTCTATAAACTCTTGTAAATGTTAATTGTCCAACAAATGGGTCAGTCATAATTTTAAATGCTAAAGCTGCAACTTCACCTTTATCAGTTGAAGGAACAATTACAGCTTCACCATCTTGAGTTTCACCTTTAATATCAGCAACCTCTGTTGGAGCTGGTAAATACATAGCAACAGCATCAAGAAGTGGTTGAATACCTTTGTTTTTAAATGATGTTCCACAAACCATAGGAGTAATTTCCATAGCTAAACATCTTTTTTTAATTCCAGCTGTGATTTCCTCTTCAGTTAACTCTTCACCACCAAGGTATTTATCCATTAACTCATCACTTGATTCAGCAGCAGCTTCGATTAGTTTTTCTCTGTATTCAGCAGCTGTATCAACTAAATCAGCAGGAATATCTTCAATTTTATACATCTCACCAGCTTGTGCATCAAGAGTATAAGTATAAGCTTTCATTTTTACTAAATCAACCATTCCTCTAAATTGGTCTTCTGCACCAATTGGAATTTGAAGTGGAACCGGATTTGCTTTTAATCTATCTTTTACTTGATTCATTACACTAAAGAAGTTTGCACCTGTTCTATCCATTTTGTTTACATAGATAATTCTAGGAACTCCATACTTATTTGCTTGTCTCCAAACTGTTTCAGATTGTGGTTGAACCCCACCAACTGAACAAAATACTGCAACAGCACCATCAAGAACCCTCATTGATCTCTCAACTTCAATAGTAAAGTCAACGTGACCTGGAGTGTCAATGATATTTATTTGTAGTTGCTCATTTGTTTTTGGGTGATTCCAAAAACAAGTTGTAGCAGCAGAAGTAATTGTAATACCTCTTTCTTGCTCTTGCTCCATCCAGTCCATTGTTGCTGTACCTTCATGAGTCTCACCAATTTTGTGAGAGATTCCTGTATAAAAAAGAATTCTCTCAGTACTTGTTGTTTTTCCTGCATCAATGTGTGCAGCAATACCAATATTTCTAACTCTATTTAAGGGTACTTTTCTTGCCATATTTAATTCCTACCATCTGTAGTGTGCAAATGCTTTATTAGCCTCTGCCATTCTATGTACATCTTCTTTTTTCTTAAAAGATGCTCCTCTTTCGTTTGCAGCTTCGAATAGTTCGTTTGCAAGTCTTTCTACCATTGTTCTTTCATTTCTTTTTCTTGAAGCATCAATAAGCCATCTTAGTGCTAAAGTTTGTCTTCTTACAGCTCTAACTTCAACAGGAACTTGGTATGTAGCTCCTCCAACTCTTCTACTTCTTACTTCTAAAAGAGGTTTAACATTTTCAATTGCTCTTTCAAAAAGTTCAATACCTTTTTCTTCACCTCTTTTATCAAGGTTTTCAATTGCACCATAAAGGATTTTTTCTGCAACAGATTTTTTACCATCTAGCATAATTGCATTAACAAATTTTGTAATAACTTTACTATTGTAGATAGGATCAGCCATTACTTCTCTAACTGGAGCTTTTCTTCTTCTCATTTTCTATCCTTCTACTTATTTTTTAACTTTTGGTCTTTTTGTACCATATTTAGATCTAGATACAGTTCTGTTATTAACTCCAGCACTATCTAACGCACCTCTTACAATGTGGTATTTAACCCCAGGTAAATCTTTTACTCTTCCCCCTCTTACTAACACAATTGAGTGCTCTTGAAGGTTATGACCCTCTCCACCGATATATGAAATAACTTCAATTCCAGTAGTTAATCTAACTTTTGCAACTTTTCTTAAAGCTGAGTTAGGTTTTTTTGGAGTTGTTGTATATACTCTTGTACATACTCCTCTTCTTTGTGGACATTTTTTTAAAGCTGGTGATTTTGATTTCTCAACCACTTTTTTTCGCTCTTTTCTAATAAGCTGTTGTATAGTAGGCATTTCTTTCCTTTATAATATTTGGTTTGAGTAGCTATAGCCCTACTCATGCTTCTCGTAATTTTCAAAATATATTTGAAACGATACTACCATTCTAGGAAACCTTTGAGTGTTTTCTAAAAAAGTTTTGCATTATATCTAATTGCTCTTAAACTTTACTTTATTAAAATATTCAAAACTAGATATTTTTAAAATATTTTAATCTAAAATCTATTTATAAAACCAGTTTTAGGATAGATTATTATCTCTTTTTCATAATTATTATCTGAAGTAAATTTTATAAAACAAGGTTTTGTTATCTCATATTCATAAGTTTCATTATCAACATTTGATAATTTTGAATATACTCTTCCATCTTCACCAAAAGAGATTTGTCCAAGTGATGTTGTACTATTACAAGATATATCTACACTTTTTACATTGTAGTTTCTTAAAAGTGTAAAAGAGCTATATTTATCATCATCTTTACAAAAATTTGAATTTGTAATATATCTATTTGTTAGTGGATCTTTTAAGGCTTCCTCTTTATTTGTATGCCCTAAAGTATTATTATCAGTATAAATTGAGATATAAACTCCACCACCTTCGTTTTCTCTGCATCTTAAAAATTTCATTGTCCATCTTTGTTTATGCCAAATAGAATTTTCTAAATCCGTTTTATCATCAATTAAAGCTTTATATCTTAAAAAATTAAGATATAACTCTATTTTAGAGACAAATAGATTAAATTTATAAGTTGAATCTTTTATATAAATAGTTGAATAAATTATTGAAAATATAATTAAAATTATAATAAGTTCTAAAATAAAAAATGACTTCTTCATAGTTTTTTAAGGTAAAAAGTCAGCATCTCTTTACCAAAATATGTTATTACAATTTTTTCATCATAATTATAAAATTCATGTGAAGATAAAAAATAATCCTCTTTATCACCAATTTTATAAAATCTTAATCTCAAAGCTAAAACTTTATCACTAGTAACAATATTTTCAACTCCTCTTAATTTTAACTCATTTGCCAACTCTTTTGCAAAATGGTACTCATTTGCAAAGTGTTTTGTTGGTTTATCTAAAATTAGATAAAGTGGTTTATTTACAAAAGTAAACAGAACATTTAGAAATAGAAAAAATAGTACAAAATAGGCAAAAATATTGTAATTTCTTCTAAACTCTTTTAATCTAACTCTATATGCGTGAAAAAATATAACCATCATTGAAGGTACAAAAATTACAACAAATGGAGCAAAATCTTCAATATAAACTTTTTGTCTAAAAGATAATATTATTGACAATACCAATGCTGTAGCACTTATATACCAGATTAAATCAACTTTTTTATTTACAGCTGTTCTATATATTGCATATAAAAAGTATAAAAATAGTATTGGAGAAAAGATAGCTGCATATATTCCAAATGTATCAAGCAAAAACCCTTTTGGAGTCCCTTCAACTGTGAATTCATAAACAAAAAATGAGATAATTGCTAAAGCCAAAGATATAGACATAAGCTTTTTATCACTATCTCTAAATGAGTATAAAAATAGTGCTACAAACAATATAGCAAATGAGTTATCAACTAAGAGTAAAAATGGTAAAAGATAGTATAGATGTTTATTATAAGTTTTATAATAGTAGATATATAAAAGTGTGAAAAATGTAACAACTATTGCACTATTTACAAGAATAGCTGCACTTAAAAGTCCTGGTAGAAACATAAAAATTAAAATTGTAATAAATCTATCTTTTGGTAGCTTAAAGTAATCATCTGTAATTTTATACATTAAAATTACACTTAAAAAATAGAAAATTACAAAAGGAAATCTAAGTGCTAAATCATTTTGTCCAAAAAAAGCTGTAGATATTTTTATTAAAAGCGTTAAAACAGAAAAATTTTCAAAGTAGTTTAGAGCCTCTTTATATGAGATACTTAATACATCATTTACTTGAATAAACATCATATATAAAATAAAAGCTAGAACAATATAAAAAAGAGTGCTATAGGCTACTTTTGAAAACATAATTTAAACCTTTAAAAAATTTTCAAACATCTTATGTCCATATTCGCTTAATATAGATTCAGGATGAAATTGTACTCCAAAAACATTTTTATCTTTAATCTCTAAAGACATAATCTCATCATCATCCAAACTTTTTGAAGTAACTATTATCTCTTCTGGAAGATTTTGTTTTTCAACTATTAAAGAGTGATATCTTGTTTGTGTAAACTCATTTGGTAAACCATCAAATATCTTTGTACCTTTTAATACTTTTATTTTTGAAGTTTTTCCATGCATCAAATTTTTTGCACGAACTACTTTTGCTCCAAAAGCTTGTGCTATTGCTTGATGTCCTAAACATATACCAAAAATTGGTTTTTTGCCACTAAAATATTTTATTACATCTAAACAAACTCCAGCTTCATTTGGAGTAGCTGGTCCTGGAGAGATTATAATTTTACTTGGATTTAACTCTATAATCTGCTCTAAAGTTAACTCATCATTTCTTACTATTTTCAAATCAGCTTTTAGTTCTAAACAGTATTGAACAATATTGTAAGTAAAGCTGTCATAATTATCAATCATTAAAATCATAAATTTATTTTCCTATTAAAAAATGTGTTATTATACCAATTATTTATAAATTTAAATAAAAAATATCTGATAATCATTCTTAATACTAAGTTACTTCAAAGCTTTGTTACTATAATATTTCGAAATTTCAAAATAGATATAAAAAAAGGAGATAAAATGTTTAAGAAAATAGCGCTAATTTCAATATTTTTTTCATCAATACTTTTTGCTTCAAATGAAGTAAATGTATATTCACAAAGACACTATGATTCAGATAAAAAGATATTTAAAGATTTTGAAAATAAAACAGGAATTAAAGTAAATCTTGTAACTGCAAAAGCTGAAGAGCTTGTTTCAAGACTATCAATTGAGGGTGCAAATAGTCCAGCTGATATTTTAATAACTGCTGATATTGGAAATTTATATTTAGCAAAACAAAGAGGATTAACTCAAAGTGTTAGCTCAAAAACTTTAAATGAAAATATACCAACTCACTTAAGAGATGAAGATGGTAACTGGTTTGCAATTACAAAAAGAGCTAGAATTTTTGTTTATAATCCAAAAAATGTAAATAAAGCAGATTTGGGTGACTATTTTAGTATTACAAAACCACAATTTAAAGGAAAAGTAATAACTAGAACATCAACTCACGCATACAATAAATCTCTTATGGCTTCAATTATTGCTCATCATGGAGAAGAGAAAGCTTTAGAGTTTGCAAAAGGGCTTTCAGATAATTTTGCAAGAAATCCAAAAGGAAGTGATAGAGATCAAATTAGAGCTGTAGCATCTGGTGAAGCTGATATTGCTATTGTAAACTCTTATTATCTTGGAGTTATGGCAAATAGTGAAGATAAAATAGATGCACAAATTGCAAAAGAGTTAGCCATATTTTTCCCAGCTCAAGAGACAACAGGAACTCATATAAATATCTCAGGAGCTAGTATTACAAAATTCTCTCCAAATAAAGATAATGCTATAAAATTAATTGAGTATCTAACAAGTATTGAAGCTCAAGGTGAATTGGCTCAAGGAAATTATGAATATCCTGTAAATCCAAAGGTAAAACCAGCTGGAACAGTTGCTTCTTGGGGAGAGTTTAAAGAGGATACAATTCCTTTAAATGAAGTTGGAAAATATACGCAAGAGGCTGTAGAGATAGCTTCTAAAGGAAGATGGAGATAAAAAGTTTTAAAAAATACTTAGCCCCAATTTTGGGCTTAAGTATATCATTTCCCATTCTTATTTTAATACTTTACTTCTTTATAAATAGCTCTTTTTCTAAAACTTTTTTAGAAGATGGTTATATTTATGAATATAGTAAAAATAGTACCATATTACTTATTGGTACACTTTTTGGTGTACTAATTTTAGGAACAATTACCTCATATTTAAGTGCAAGATTTACATATTTTGGAAGCAAGTTTTTTGCTTTGTGTTTTGTACTTCCTTTAGCATATCCAGCTTATATTTTAGGTTACACTTATGTTGGATTTTTTGAGTACAGAGGAATATTTTCTCAAATATTTGCAAATCCTGCTTTAAAAGTTGATATCTTAAATATGTATGGAGCAATTTTTATATTCTCAATTGCAATGTTTCCATATGTTTATATCATGGCAAGAGTATCTTTTGGCTCTATTTCAAAATCTATTTTTGAACTTGTATCTTTGCAAAAAATAAGTTCTACAAAAGCCTTTTTCAAAATATATCTCCCACTTGCATATCCAGCACTTTTTGGTGGAGCATTACTAGCACTTATGGAAACTTTAAGTGATTATGGAACAGTTTTATATTTTGGAGTTGAGACTTTTAGTGTTGGTATTTTTAAAAGTTGGTTTGGACTTGATGATTTAGTTGGAGCTATAAATGTAGCTATTGTTCTTCTTATTTTTGTATTTTCACTTCTTTTAGTAGAGTACAATATTAGAAAAAAACTTCGTTTTTCAAGCTCAACAAATAGTAGCGAAAAAGTATCAAAAATAGAGCTAAAAGGAAAAGAGAACTTTTTTGCATTTTTAATCTCTTTTATAGTTGCTTTAATTACTCTTTTTATTCCAACATCTATTTTAATTTATTGGGCATTTTTAGATATTTTTACACTTGATTTTACAGCATTTGAGTATCTATTTAATACTTTAAGTTTAAATATAGCTTCAAGTTTGTTTATAATATCTTTAGCATTTTTAATAGTATATTTTTTAAGATTTTTCCCAACAAAAATATCATACGCAACTCATAAATTATCAATGCTAGGTTACTCAATTCCTGGAGCTGTTGTTGCTGTTGGATTGCTTATTATCTCAAATTTTATAGATAGAAGTTTAGGAGTGATGTTTTTTGGTGGCTCATTTATAGTGTTGATTTTTGCATACACTACAAGATATTTTGCAGCAAGTGTTGGAAGTGTTGAAAACGGTTTTAGCAAAATTCCATCATCTATTGATGATGTATCAAGAATATTTTGTGAAAATGAAGCCAAATCAATATTTAAAATCTATCTTCCAATATTAAAACCATATTTATTAAGTGGATTTTTAATTTTATACATAGATATTGCAAAAGAGTTACCAGCAACTTTGATTTTAAGACCATTTAACTTTGATACTTTAGCAGTTAGAATTTATGAATTAGCAAGTAATGAGATGCTTTATAAAACAGGTTTCCCATCACTTATTTTAGTAACCACTACTGCAATTGCAGTTATATTTTTAGCTTATAAACCAAAAAGAAGAAAAACAAAATGAAAAAAATAGTTGAAATAAAAAATTTAAGAAAAATATTTTGCAAAGGTGATATTTGTGTTGCAAATAGCATAAATTTTGATTTATATGAGGGTGAAATATTCACAATTTTAGGAACAAGTGGAAGCGGAAAAACTACTTTTTTAAGAATGTTAGCAGGACTTGAAAAACCTGATAGTGGAGAGATAAAAATAGATGGTAAAGTTGTTTTTGATAATAAAACAAATATAGAACCAAACAAAAGAGAAACTGCAATTGTTTTTCAAAATTATGCTCTGCTACCTCACTTAAATGTAGCTTCAAATATAGTTTTTGGAAGCAATGCTAGTAAAGATGAATTAAAAGAGATTTTAGAAAAAACAAAACTAAAAGGTCATGAAAATAAATATCCACACGAACTAAGTGGTGGTCAGCAACAACGAGTTGCACTTGCACGAGCTTTGATAAACAAACCAAAAATTCTTCTTCTTGATGAGCCTTTAAGCAATATTGACACAGAGCTTAGAAATATTTTAAGAGTTGAGCTAAAAGAGACAATAAAAGAGTTTAACATAACTGCACTATTCATTACTCACGATAAAGAGGATGCCTTTTTCTTATCTGATAGAATTGCTATTATGAATGGTGGTGATATTTTGCAAACTGGAACTTGCAAAGAGCTTTATAATAGACCAGTTGATCTATATTGTGCAAACTTTTTAGGAAAAGTTACAAAGATTGATGAGAACTTATATATAAGACCTGAAAATATAAAAATATCAGATGATGGTGATATTGAAGGTGTTATAAAAGAGATAATTTTTTATGGAAACTTTTATGAAGTTGTTGTTTTTGCAAATAATCAAGAGTTTTTAATACATAGCTTTGATGATACAATTGAAGTTAATCAAAAAGTAAAACTAAAACTTGAAAATAGAGTTATAAGATTTTAGGAGTTTAAATGCAAAAATTAGAGTTATGGCACAATATCTCTTGCTCAAAATCAAATAGTGCAAAAGATTTTTTAGACCAAAATGGTTTTGAAATATCAATAAGAGATTATCTACTAAATCCACCATCAAAAAATGAACTAAAAGAGATTTTAAAAAAATTAAATATCTCCATTTTTGATTTAGTGCGAACAAGAGAAGAGATTTACAAAGATTTAAAACTAGAAAATATAAAAGATGAAGAGAAGCTAATTGAAATTGTTGTACAAAACCCAATCTTAATACAAAGACCAATTTTAGTTGGTAAAAACAAGGCTTTTATAGTACGACCACCACTGAAAATTGAAGATGCATTAAAAGAACTTTGCAAATAATGCAAAGTTCTATTTTATCAAGTTAGATATCGCTTTAAAGTTTGGATTCTTTGAATCTAAAGTTAGCTCAAATAAAATTGATTCATAAGTAGTTGGAATTGCACCTGCTTGAATTAATCTTTTTATTGCCATTTTGTGGTCAAGCTTTGTTCTACTTCCACAACAGTTTGTTACTAAAATAACATTAAATCCATTTTCAAGCAAATCAATACAAGTTTGAAGAACACAGACATGAGTCTCTATTCCAGCAACAACAATATTTTTTTTACCAGATTTTTTAAAAGCATTTAAAATATCACTATTTTGACATCCTGAAAAAGTAGTTTTTTCATAGGCTTCATACTCATTTACAAGCTCTTTTAAAGGCTCTATTGTTTCCCCAATTCCTTTTTTATACTGCTCATTTACAATAATAGGAACATTCAAAGTTTTCATACCCTTTACAAGTATTGGAAGAGTTCTTAAAAGCTCATCTTTGTTTCCAATATGTGGGAAAAGTTTTTCTTGAACATCAACTAAACAAAAAAGTGTATCTTCTAAATTTATTCTCATATTTTCTCCTTTTAAATGGTTCCCATTTTAAAGGAACCGTTCATTTAATAAAGTCTTGAAAAAGAAATATATCGTAATTGTATAGCTAGAAACTAGCTTTTAAATCATAGAAATTATTATTTAAAAGCCATAGCTTCAGCTCTTTTTAGAAGCTCAACTGCACCTTTTTTTATAAACTCATTTGCAAAATCTCTTCCAGCACTCTCAAAAGAGTTTATATCTATAATTTTTTCATCTTTTATATATTCACTTCCATCAGGAAGTCCAACAATTGCAGATATTTTTACACTTTTTTCATCTAAAATTGTTGCTTTTACACCAATTGGAACTTGACAACCACCTTGAAGAGTATCCACAAAACCTCTTTCTATTGTTGACTCAATTTGTGCATTTTTATCATTTAAAACTTTTACTATCTCTATTATTTTTGGATCATTTGTTGTCTCAATTCCTAAAGTTGCTTGTCCCATAGATGGAATCATAACATCTGTTGAAATTGGAGTAAAATATTTAACCTCATTTTCTAAGTGTAGTTTCTCAATTCCTGTTGCTGCAAGTATTATTGCATCATACTCACCTGCATTTAGTTTTGCTATTCTTGTATTGATATTCCCTCTTAAATCTTTAAGTTCAATATCAGGTCTTAACATCTTTATAGCCATTCTTCTTCTTAAACTTGTAGTTCCAACAACAGCACCTTTTGGTAACTCTTCAATTGTTTTGTATTTGTTACTTAAAAGTGCATCTTGTGGATTAAATCTCTTTGAAACAGCAGCAAGAACTAAACCATCTTCAAACTGTGTTGGTACATCTTTTAGTGAGTGAACAGCTAAATGAGCACTTCCTTCAAGCATTGCAACTTCAAGCTCTTTTGTAAAAAGCCCTTTCCCACCAATTTTTGCCAAAGGAACATCTAAAATCTTATCCCCTTTTGTAGTAAACTCTTGAAGCTCTACTTCCATATTTGGATAGTGTTTTAAAAGCTCGGCTTTTATATACTCACTTTGCCAAAGTGCTAATTGACTTCTTCTTGTTGCAATAACTAATTTTTGCATTATTTAACTCCTTTTAACTTTTTATACTCTTCTTTTGTATTATCTTTTTTACCATTTACATAAATAGTTGGCGTTCCATTAATCAATAGTTTTTCAGCCATTAAAACCTCATCTTCTAAAGCTTTTTGATATTTTTCATCTTCAAGCTCTTTTAATGATATATTAGTTTTTAAAGCCTTATTAAAACTATTTAAGATAAGTTTTCTATCTTCACTATTTACATCAAAATATTTTTCCCATCTTATCTCATAAGCTTTTTTTATAATATTTTTATCATCTTGTTTAGCTATTTCTATTAGTTTTGATAGATCATTTGATGCTTTATGAATTCTTGTAAGTGGAAAAGCATAGTAGTATAAAGCAATATTCTCTTCATTTTTATTTACAAAATCTATAAGCTGTGGAATATAGTGTTGACAAAATGGGCATAATGGATCTGAAAAAACAACTAATCTATTTTTTGCGTTACTTTTTCCAGCAATTAATCTTGAATTATCATAATAACTCTCATTTATATCAGGTGCAATATTAGAACCAAAAGAGGTACCACTTTTTAAATCAAAAAGTTCAGTGGTAACCACTTGATTATTTGAAAACAGAATATCTTTTACTCTCATATTTCCATCTTGTGTATCTAAATCTAAATTTAGTACATATGCACTCCAATCACCTTTTATATCAAGTTTTTTCTTATAAAAAACCTCTACACTATTTAAAACAATATTTGGATTTTGACTCAATCTTTTTTTCTCAAACTCAATTACTAAGTTATCATTTGCAAAAACTACATTAAAAAAAATAGCAAAAAAAAGTGCCAATTTAAATATATTTTTCATAATCTCTCCTATTAAATTTTTGGTTTTACTACAATTCTTTTAATATCAAAAAGCTCTTTTGCTTGATTTATCATCTTTGTATCTAAAAGATCTTTTACCTCAAGCTCTTTTTGATTTAAGCTTTCAACACTACTATCCAAACTACTTGCAACACAACCTGAACTTGTAGCAAAACTCTCCTCTTCTTTAGGATTTAAAACTTCATTTAGCTCTTTTATTGGCTTTGATGTTTCGTTTATGGTGGCATCATCCTTTTTAAAATCTATTTTAGTATTTACTCCAAAAATATCACAAGTAAATGTTTTGATTAGATTAAAATGTTTATATAAAAAGTTTCTATCCTCATCTTTTGCATAAGATACAATGTTTAAAGTCTCATTTTCAAAACCATTATAAATAAAATTTCTCTCAAAACACTCTCCAAGTTCACTACTTCTATCGTAAAGCTTCTCAATTAAGATTTGATACTTATCCATAAAAATATCACTCTCTTCTTCAATAGCCTCATAAACAACTTCATCAACATCAGTTGTAACAACTTGTGCTTCTAAACTTTTTTGAACTACTTGAGGATTTGTTTTTGTTTCTATTTTTAATTCTTTTTTTGATTCAATTATTTGCTCAATTTTTTTATCAGGAATTGGTTTTATAGATTCAACTTGATTTAAAATCTCATCAATACTTTTTAAATTTGTAGCCTCTATAAGTTTCATAAAAGTTAAAATAAGAACAAAACTATCATCACTATTAAGAGATAAAAGGTGTTTTGAATCACCAATTATTCTAAAAAATCTCTCATAAAAAAATGTATTAAATCTGCTATCTTTTTCAAGCATTGCAGTTTTTAAATAGTTTGTCATCTCATTTAAAATCTGATTTGCTTCATAATTTTGCAACTCTTCTAAAAGTGGATTAAAATCATCTTTATTTAAAACTGTTTTAAATATTTTATCCATCATTTGTGGATCAATAAGTCCTAACATATCAACAACACTTGCAACATCTATATTTGCTTTTGAAAAAATTATAGCCTGATCAAGAAGTGTTAATGTATCTCTTAAGCTTCCTTGTCCACTTTTTGCAATAATCTCAAGTGCTTGTTTTTCAAAAGATATCTGCTCTTTATTTAAAATTGATGAAATATGATTTACAACATCACTTTGAGAAATTTTATTAAATCTAAAGTGCTGTGTTCTACTTAAAATTGTAGCTGGTAATTTTAATGCATCTGTAGTTGCAAGTATAAATTTTACAAATCCTGGAGGCTCTTCAAGAGTTTTTAAAAGTGCATTAAATGCTTGAGGTGTAAGCATATGAACCTCATCGATTATAAAAACTTTAAATCTAGCACTACTTGGTTTATACTTTGTATGCTCTATTAAATCTTTTATATCATCAATTCCTCTATTACTAGCAGCATCCATCTCTATAATATCAAGATGTCTTCCACTATTTGCACTAAGGCAGTGTTCACAAACTTCACAAGGTTTGCTAGTAGGTCCTTTTTCACATAAAAATGATTTTGCCATTATTCTTGCTGTACTTGTTTTTCCACTTCCTCTTAATCCTGAAAACAAATAAGCATGAGATAATCTATTTGAATCTAAAGCCAAAGATAGTGTTTGAGAAATTGTAGTTTGTCCTACTAAATCTTCAAATCTTCTTGGTCTATATTTTAGAGCTAAAACTCTATTTTCTACTATATTTTCACTCATATTTTACACTCGCTTAGCTCATATTTACTATCTTTTAAAATAAATTTTACCTTATCGAAATTTATCTTACTACTATATAAAATAGTGATATTTGAGCTATGTCTTCCATAATCTTTTAATAAACTTAGTTCAAATAATCTTTTTGCAACTGCATTTGCTGAATCAAAAAGTGTTATATTGTTATTAAAAAATGAGCTTATTTCATCTTTAATTATTGGATAGTGTGTGCAACCTAAAACTAAACTATCAATATTTTTATCTTTTAAAGGTTCTAAATATAGTTTTAGCATCTCTTTTGTTTTAGGATTATTTACCTCTCCATCTTCTATCTCTTTTGCTAAACCAGAACAAGGAATATGGTACAAATTTAACTTTTTACCTTTTGTCAAATTTGCAACTAACTCTTTATATTTTTCACCATTTATTGTAGATGGTGTTCCCATAATAGCAATATTTGAATTTTTTGAAAAATTTATAGCAGGCTTGAGTGCTGGTTCAACTCCAATAATTGGTAAATCTTTAAACTTCTCTCTTAAATGTTTTATTGCAACAGATGTTGCAGTATTACAAGCAATAACTAAAATATCAATTTTATAATTATCTAATAAGTAGTTTGTAATATCATCACATCTTTTTAAAATAATTGATTTTTCTTTCTCTCCATAAGGAGTATATAATGTATCTGCAACATAAAAAAACTCTGTGTGATTTACCATTTTTACGATAGAATTTAGTATTGTTAATCCGCCAATACCTGAGTCAAAAAGTCCTACTCTCAAACTATTCCTTATTTAATTTTTTCGCAAAATTATAGCTAAAAAACGATAAGAAACAGTCAAGTTTTAAGCAAAAGGAAGGGTTTCCTTAAGCTATATTTTTATCAAACAACACCTTGTTCAATCATAGCATCAGCTACTCTTCTAAATCCAGCTATGTTTGCACCTAAAACAAAGTTTGTAGGTTGTCCAAACTCTTCAGCAGTTTTACTAACTCTTTGGAAAATTCCTAACATAATTTGCTCTAGTTTTGAATCAACTTCTTCAAATGTCCAGTTAATCATAGCTGCATTTTGTGCCATCTCTAATTGACTTGTAGCAACACCACCAGCATTTGCTGCTTTTCCAGGTCCATAAGCTATTTTTTTCTCAACAAAATAATCAACAGCTTCATTTGTAGATGGCATATTAGCACCTTCACTTACACAAAAACATCCATTTTTAATAAGCTCTTTTGCATCTTCTAAATTTAACTCATTTTGAGTAGCACTTGGGAATGCTGCAAAACAAGGAACAGACCAAACTGCATTTCTTCCAACTGGATAATCTTCCACAGGAGTATATTTTGCATTTTTTCTATATTTCACATACTCTGTAAGTCTTGCTCTTTGATTCTCTTTTAACTCTTTAAGTAAATCTAAATCAATTCCCTCTTCATCTAAAATCATACCTTTTGAATCACTACAAGTAATAGGTAGTGCACCTAAATGATACAGTTTTTCAATTGTGTAAATTGCAACGTTTCCAGAACCTGATACTACACATCTTTTTCCTTTAAGAGTCTCTCCTCTAGCATCAAGCATATTTTTTGCAAAATATACACAACCATAACCAGTTGCTTCAGTTCTAGCTAGCGAACCTCCCCATTTTAAAGATTTACCTGTAAAAGTTCCATCATATCTGTTTGCTAATTTTTTATACATACCAAACATATATCCGATTTCTCTTCCACCAACTCCAATATCTCCTGCTGGAACATCTGTAGTTGCACCGATATGTCTATAAAGTTCTGTTACAAAGGCTTGGCAAAATCTCATGATTTCATTTTCACTTTTTCCTTTAGGATCAAAGTCACTTCCACCTTTTCCACCACCAATTTGTAAACCAGTTAAAGCATTTTTGAATATTTGCTCAAATCCTAAGAATTTAATAATTCCAGTATTTACACTAGGATGGAATCTTAATCCACCTTTATATGGTCCTAATGTTGAGCTAAACTGTACTCTATAACCTTTGTTGATTTGGATTTCACCTTTATCATCAATCCATGTTACTCTAAACATTACTTGTCTTTCAGGTTCTAACAACCTTTCTAACACTTTTTGGTCTTTGTATTTTGGATATTTATCGAATAGTGGTTCAAGTGAGTGTACTACTTCTTCAACGGCCTGATGAAACTCATTTTGTGCTGGGCTAGTTCTTTTTAGATACTCTAAAATCTCTTTTAAGTTTGCCATTGTCCTTCCTTTAGTTCAAATTTCGGGAAACAATCTTACCAGAGGTTTTATTTGATTTTGCTGAAAAAGATGTAAAATATCTACAAATTTGTAAATATTTTACATTTATATACATTTTTAAGAAGATTTTAAGTAACTATTACTCATTCATTGAGGCAAAAAACTCATCATTATTTTTTGTTTTTTGCATTTTTGGATATAAAAATTTAAGAACATCAACTTCATCCATCTCTGCCATTGCATTTCTTAATATCCATGTTTTTTGTAAAATATCAGGGCTTAAAAGAAGTTCCTCTTTTCTAGTTCCTGATTTAACAATATCAATAGCTGGATAAACTCTTTTATTAGCTGCATTTCTACTTAATACAACCTCAGAGTTTCCTGTTCCTTTGAACTCTTCAAAAATAACTTCATCCATTTTTGAACCAGTATCAATAAGTGCAGTTGATATAATTGTAAGGCTTCCGCCCTCCTCTATATTTCTTGCAGCTCCAAAAAATCTTTTTGGTTTGTGTAAAGCATTTGCATCAACTCCACCTGAAAGAACTTTTCCAGATGATGGTGTTACAGTATTATAAGCTCTTGCTAATCTTGTAATAGAGTCAAGTAAAATTACAACATCTTTTTTCATCTCTACAACTCTTTTTGCTTTTTCAATAACAATTTCAGCAACTCTAACATGATTGTGTGCTGGTAAGTCAAATGTTGAACTATATACTTCACCTTTTACACTTCTTTGCATATCAGTAACCTCTTCAGGTCTTTCATCAATTAATAGAACCATTAAAGTAACTTCTGGATGATTTTTTGATATTGCGTGTGCTAACTCTTTTAAAAGTTCTGTTTTACCAGTTTTTGGAGGTGCCACTATTAAACTTCTTTGTCCTTTCCCCATTGGAGCAAAAAGATCCAAAACTCTCCCTGTTAATTTTTGTGAATCAAATTCAAACTTAAATTTTGTAGTAGAGTATAAAGGAGTTAAATTATCAAATAGAGGTCTATTTTTAGAATCTTTTACTGGTAGATAATTTATTGCTTCAATTTTAAGTAGTGCATTATATTTCTCACTATCTTTGTTTGGTGGTCTAACTTGCCCTGTAACAATATCACCTGTTCTTAATGCAAATTTTCTAATTTGTGTAGCACTAACATATGAGTCATTTGATGTATCAGAAAAATTTCCATCAATTGCTCTTAAAAAACCAAATCCACCCTCTTTTATCTCTAAAATACCAGTAAATAATATGAAGCCACCTGCATCAATTTGAGAAGCAAGTATCATAAACATTAAATCTTGTCTTTTTAACTCTTGAGGATTTTCAACTTCAAGTTCATTTGCAATATCAATTAGAGTCTCAAGAGGAAGTTCTCTTAATTGTTCTATCCTATAACCTTCAACAGGTACATGGGTTCTTGTTTTTTTTGTAGTTTTCGTTTTTTGTTCTTCTTTAGATTCTTCCATAAAAGTTGTTACCTTTGATTTTAGATAGAAATATATCTATTTTTTGTAGTTTTTTGTAGCTTTGTAATAAAGTAAAGTGAAATTTTAATTAATATTTTATAATTTGTCAAGAAAAAAGAAAAAGAGGCAGTTACTGCCTCTTTTGTAAAGATAAATTAAATATTATAATTTTTCTGAATTTTTTCCTAAGTATTCAGCAACACCATCTTTGTCTGCTTTCATACCTTCGTCACCTTTTTGCCATCCAGCTGGACAAACTTCTCCATGCTCGTTAGTAAATAACATTGCATCTACCATCCTAATCATCTCATCAACATTTCTTCCAAGTGGTAAGTCATTGATTACTGCATGTCTAATTGTTCCATCTTTATCAATTAAGAAAGATCCTCTTAATGCAACTGATTCACCAAATAATACATCATAATCTTTTGCAATTTGTTTTGTAATATCAGCAACCATTGGGAATTTTACTCTTCCAATACCACCATTTGCAACTGGTGTTTCTCTCCATGCAAAGTGTGAGAATTGAGAGTCAATTGAACAACCAATTACTTGAATTCCTCTATCTTCAAACTCTTTAATTCTGTTTGAGAATGCAATAATTTCTGATGGACAAACGAAAGTAAAGTCTAAAGGCCAGAAAAATAGTACCGCACCTTTTTCTCCAATATTTTTGTATAGATTGAAATCTTCTACTATCATTCCATCTGCTAAAACAGCTGTAGCTGTAAAATCAGGAGCTTTTTTTGTAACTAACATTTTTAATCCTTTTGTAATAAATTTTAAATTGATGGTGGAATTTTAACAAAAAAAATTTAGAAATAGCTTAAATATAAAAAAGTTTTTTAAAAGATAAAAATTATCTTTAATAATATTTTTATTTTTACTTAGCTAAAGTTTCTAAAAAAATTATGGAGATATTAATATGGCAGTTTTAATTACTGATATTTGTATAAGCTGTGATGCTTGTTTAGATGAGTGTCCAGTTGGAGCAATTGTTGATAATGATGATAACCCAACAGGTGAAGATATTTATTATGTATATAAAGATAAATGTGTAGAGTGCGTTGGACACAATGATGCACCTGCATGTGCTGATGCTTGTCCTACAGAGGGTTGTATAGTTTGGGATGAAGCAGGTTCTAGTAAAATTGAGAAAGATGATAGAGGAGCTGCTGGAGAACCAGTAGTTGAATAATTATTAAAAAACTTGCTTTTTTATAAGATTTCAGATATAATCCGCGACTTAAAAAAATAAAGAGGAATTAAAGATGGAAAGAACACTATCAATTATTAAACCAGATGCAGTAGCAAAAAATGTTGTAGGAAAAATCTTAGACAGATTTGAAAGTGCTGGTTTAAAAATTGCAGCTACTAAAAAAATGCAATTAAGCAAAGCTGATGCTGAAGCTTTTTATGCAGTTCATGCAAGTAGACCTTTTTTCAAAGATTTAGTTGAATTTATGATCTCTGGACCAGTTGTAGTTTCAGTTTTAGAAGGTGAAAATGCAATGGCAAAAAATAGAGAGTTAATGGGTGCAACAAATCCAAAAGAAGCAGCAGCTGGAACAATTAGAGCTGATTTTGCTGAATCAATTGATGCAAATGCAGTTCACGGAAGTGACTCATTAGAAAATGCTGCAATCGAAATTGCATTTTTCTTCTCACAAAGAGAGATTTGTTAATAAACTATGAAAATAGAGTTTAAAAAAGTACCACAAGATAAAAAAGATTTAAAAGTATCTTTTGATTCAGTAAATATTGAAGGTACTTTTTGTAGAATTTCACCTAGTTTAGTAAAAATAGAAGCAAAACTTACAGGTGAAGTTTTAGTTGATTGTTCTAGATGTCCTAAAGATATAGAGTTAAAGTTAAATGAAGATTTAAATCTTCTTATATCAAATGGTATTTTTAAAGGCATAGAGGATGATTTTTTAGTAATTGAAGTTGATGAAATTATTGATTTTGATGAAATTATTAAAAGTGAAATAAATAGTATAAAAAGTGATTACTATTTATGTAGTGATTGCAAAAATGACAACACTAATTTTGAAAAAGAATTTTAAAAGGAGAATAATATGGCAGTACCAAAAAGAAGAGTTTCACACTCAAGAGCGGCTAAAAGAAGAACACATTATAAAATTACACTTAAAAAACCTGTAAAAGATAGTGATGGTTCTTGGAAAATGCCTCATATGGTTAATCCAAACACTGGTGAATATAAAAACTAATGATAAGAATAGCAATAGATGCAATGGGCGGGGACTTCGGTCCTGAGCCAATTATAGAAGGGCTTATATTAGCCATTAGAAACAACAATAACTTTACAGCACTTGCTGTTGGTGATAAAGATATTTTATCAAAACTAATCCCTACTACCTTTTTAAATAGAATTGAAATTATTGATACTAAAGATGTAATTAGTATGAATGATCATGCAACTGATGCATTAAAAAGAAAAGAGTCAACAATTTATAAAGCAATTGAATTAGTTCGTGAAGGAAAAGCTGATGCTGTTGTATCTGCTGGACATTCAGGAGCTACTATGTCTTTGGCTACTTTAAGAATTGGAAGAATCAAAGGTGTAAGTAGACCTGCAATTGCTACACTAATGCCTACAAGTGAAAATCAAAATACTTTAGTACTTGATGTTGGAGCAAATGTAGATAGTGATGCTAAAAATTTATTTGAATTTGCAGTTATGGGTCAAGCTTATGCTCAAACTGTATTAAGATTAGATGAACCAATAGTGGGACTTTTAAGTAATGGTGAAGAGGAGAGCAAGGGTAACGAAGTTACGAAAGAAGCTTATAAACTAATCTCTAAAATTCCAAACTTTGCTGGTAATGTTGAAGGTAATGATATTTTCAAAGGAACTGTTGATGTTGTTGTTTGTGATGGTTTTGTAGGAAATATTCTATTAAAAACAGCAGAAGGTGTTGCTGATACAATTAGTAAAATTATGAAAAAAGATTTAAAGCGTTCTTTAATTGCAATTACTGGTGCAGTTTTAATGAGAAAAGTATTTAAAAATCTAAAAGTAAAGGTTGATTATGCTGAATATGGTGGAGCACCATTACTTGGAGTTAAAGCACCTGTTATTATATCTCATGGAAAATCAAATCCAAAAGCTATAAAAAATGCAATATTTCAATCACTTTTATCTGCTAGTTCAAATCTTGAAGATATTATTGAGAAGAGATTAGCAAAATATTCTGCTAAAGAAGAGAGTAATTGCGAAACAACTGCAACTACTTTATAATGAAGGATTAATTTATGATATATGCAGCTTTTAGATCTATTGGTGCTTACATTCCACCAAAGATTATGACAAATGCAGACTTTGAAAAAATTATTGATACTACTGATGAGTGGATTACAAGAAGAACAGGTATAAAAGAGAGAAGATTAGCTGAAAAAGAGGAAGCTTCTTCTGATTTAGGAGCAAGAGCTGCTGAACTTGCTATACAAAGAGCAAATATATCAAAAGATGAGATTGATTTGATTATTTGTGCAACTGTTACTCCTGATTACTTATGTATGCCTTCAACTGCTTGTTTGATTGCATCTAAAATTGGTATTACAAATGTTATGGCATTTGATGTTAGTGCTGCTTGTACAGGATTTGTATATATTTTAAATATTGCAAAAGCATTTATTGAGTCAGGTTTGAAGAAAAATGTTTTGATTATTGGTGCTGAGAAATATAGTTCAATTTTAAACTATGAAGATAGAACGACTTGTTTTATATTTGGAGATGGCGCTGGAGCTGCAATTATTAGTGCTACAGATGATAAAAGCGAAGCTATTATTGATGTTAGTTGCTCTAGTGATGGAACTTATGAAGATTTAATAAAAACAGCTGGTGGAGGGAGTAAACATCCTTGTTCTCAAGAGGTTTTAGATGCAAAAATGGCATGTATCTCTATGAAGGGGAATGAGACTTTTAAACTAGCTGTTAAAACTTTAACTTCAGATGTACAAGAGATGATGAAAAGACATAATTTATCAAATGAAGATATAAATCATTTTATTCCTCACCAAGCGAACTATAGAATTATAAAAGCAGTTGGAGAAGCTTTGAATTTAACAGATGAACAAACTGTTGTAACTGTTGATAAATATGCAAATACTTCAGCCGCATCAATTCCTATGGCTATGAATTATGCTTTTGAGCAAGGTAGAATTAAAGCTGGTGATACAGTCTTATTTGATGCCTTTGGTGGTGGTCTTACATGGGGATCAGCTCTATTTAAATTCTCACCTAAAAAATAGTTTTAAAACTATTTTTTAGTTAAACTTTTTATTATTTGGATTATTTTTAAAAACATCAAAAGAGTTCTTCTTTGATTCTTTACTCTCTTTTTCTATAGTTGCACATAAATTTAAAACTAAAATATTTTCATCTACAATTACTTGAAATATCGATTCAAATGGAACTTTTAGCACACTTCCAAAATTATCTTGCCCAAATCCAGCTTCAAAAAATAAATCATTTTCATTTGTATGTGCTGATTCAAAAGTATAACCAGCCAGTGAAAATAGTGAGTATTCATTTAGATTTTTTGATATCTCTTCTGGTAATTTTGGATCAAAACTAATATTTTTAATATTTGCAACTATTCCAAAATGTATCTGTTCTTCAAGTAAAAACTCTATAGACTCTTTTACATTTTTTGAAGATATATCTATATATTTTTGATTTCTTAATATATTTTTTAACATTTAAATCTCACTTTTTATCTTTTCTAAGTCTTTAATTTTTTCTAAATATTGATTCTTTCTATTTTTTACAAACTCTATTCTATCTTGATTTATCTCTAAATATTGCTCTTTAGAGTATTTTATAATTTTAAATAGGTAATTTCTTTTTGATGTCAAAAAATCCTCAATTTTTTCAAATGCAAAGTTTGCTTTTAATTTTGCAACTATCTCATCTTCTCTTGGATGAGAGATTGAAAATCTAGTTGGCTCTTTTTTATATAACTCTTCACTTTCAATAATTTGTTGCTCAAAGTGTGCAATAGTTGCTTGTGTTGTTTGAATATATGAATAAGATAAAGCTCCATTAAAATATGCAAATTTCTTTCTTAAAGCTGAAATATTCTCTAATATTGCTTTATGGTACTCTCTTAAAACATTTTCATAAACTTTTGCTGCAAAGTGTCTTGTATTTGAAAACTCAGCATCAGATGCAATCTCTCTATTCTTTCTTATAAGTTCATAAGGCTCTTGCCAATTTACAACATCATTTCTAATCATTCTATAAACATCTCTAAATGCCTCATCGCTATCTAGTTCAACATTTTTAAGGAGTTTAATTGAACGCTTAAACATCTTATCTATTGTTTGATCATCATAAAAAAGAGCTTTATAAACTGCATCTGAATCAATCCAGTAAGTTTCATATTCAACTTTTTCTATCTTTTCACCAAAGAAATTTTTAGACTCATCAAATCTAAAAGCTTTCTTTGTTTTGATATTTTTAAATGTTTCATGAGCTATTTTTTCCATAACTGAAATTAGTGAGTTATATATTGTAAATAGATCTTTTGAATATTTTGATAATATCTCATCAAAAGCTTTTAAAACTTTCTCTTCTGTGTTAGTTAAAACTTCAACTAAAGCATCATATACTTTTAAAATTGTCTCATACTCTTTTATTAAAATATCACAAAAACTTCTTAAATCTTTTTTAATTGCAAACTCTTTTGCCTCTTGAGCTTGTGGTCTTATTGAATTATTAATAAAATCTAAAACCTCTTGAATATTTGACTCTTCAAGAAGTTTTGTATTATCACTTGTATCACTATTTTTTATATTTTTAATGCTGTTTTTATATTCACTTAATAAAGAGTCAATTTTGCTCTCATTTGAGTCTTTAAGCTCATTTTTTAAACTATTTATAAAATCTCTATTTTGATCTTCAATTAATATATCTTTATGACTAGCTCTTCCTTCTAAAGCTTTAATAGCAGATATTGGAACAACTTTTGCAAAATATTTACTAAATTTCTCTTTTACATAGTTTGTTGTTGTCTCAACTTGCTGTGGAGTTAATTTGTCTTTTTGGTTTAAAACACATAAAGATTTATTTTTAAAATGTTGCATATACTCTTCTAAAACTTGAGCCTCAGATAGCTTTCCAGCATTATCAATAAGTGTAAGCCATATAATTCCACCAACATCTTTTAAAACTCTTCTTGTAACATCTGTATCACTTTGAGATTGTGAGTTAAGTCCTGGAGTATCAACAAATGAGATATCTTTTAAAATTGGCATTGGAGCATAAAGTGTTAAGTATTTGATATTTTTCATATCATCTTGTCTTTGATCTGTAAAATCAGCAATACTCTCAATTGGTGCATACTCTGTTGCTCCTGAGTAGTAAGTTATTTTTAATTTAAACTCATCTCCATAATTTATAAAATTTACTTTTGAAGTAACAGGTGTAATACCAGTTGGTAAAATATTTCTAGATAAAAGTGCATTTAAAAAAGTCGATTTCCCTGCACTAAATTGTCCAGTAATTGCAACTTCCATAGGATATCTAGCACGACGAATCTGTTTATTTAAAATTGTTTTTAATTCACTTGATGGTAAAAACTTCTCATCTAAAAGTTTATCTATCGTTTTTTTAATCTCTCCAACTAATCCATCTTCATAAACAATCTCTTTATCACTTAGATTTTGGTTATACTCTTCAATAAAATTTTTTAAGATATTTAAATTTGCACTCATTAATTTAATCCTTTAATATCTGTTAATATTGACTCTAGTTTTTTAATATTTTGATGTATTAAGACTGAATTTTTAGCCCTATTTTCGTCATTTTCTTTGAAGTTTTGTAGCTCTTTTTCCAAAGTTTCTTCATCATTTTTTATCTTCTGTTCATAAGCAATAACTGGAGTATTTAAAGTTTTAAAGAAGTTATCAATTAAAATTTGACTTAAAGATTTTGCTTTACTTTGAATATCTTTTACAATTGGTTCAAACTCTGATTTTATAATATCTTGTAAAGCTCTTTCTAGTTCATTTAATTTGGACTCTTTTGAGTTATTTGTCTCTTTTACAATTAAATTTACCAATACTTCATTGCTTGAAGTTAAAAACCCACTTTTAAAATCATCTTGGAAAAATCCTCTAGCATCAAAATTATCATTTTTATGTCCTAAAGTAAATCCTAAATCATGATATTTTTGTTCACACTGCTCACCAATTGTTTGAGATTTTTTTATAAATTTGTATCTATAATCTCTAATAATATCAATTATTCCATCTTTAATTGCTGTTTGAACAATAGTTCTTACTCTTTGCTCATCTGCTCTTTTTTTATCTTTTTGAAAACTATATCTAGCATCATTTATAACTCTTTGTTTTACAACATTTTGAAGCTCAATTAACTCACTTTGCAAAAATGTATCAAGTGACTCTATGTAGTTTTTTGCATCGCTTTTATAAAAGTTTATATCCTCTTTTATGCTAAATAAAACTCTTTGTTTTTTCTCTTTATTTTTTTTAAGCTCAGATAGTTCAGCTTCTAATTCATCTTTTGATTTTCCAAGAAGTTTTAACTCATAATTAAAAAAGCTTATTTGTTTCTCTAATAGTCTTGAAAGTTGAGTTTTTGTTGATTGAATTACCAAATCACCTTTTTGTGAATTTGTACCAAAAAGTGATTCATATAAATACTCTTCAATCTCTAAAATTCCAGTATCTTCGATTTTAAATCCAGCTTTTAAAGCCTCATCTTCTCTTCCTGTTCTATGAAGAAGTGCCATGTATCCAGAAATTGGAATAAATTTTATACTTTTTAAAATATGGTCAAGTTGTGAATCTTTATTTTGTGCTTTTAGTTGTCTTTGAATTGAAGTTTTTGTATAGTTTATAACCTCTTCCAAACTCTTTTTAGAAACAGTATCTGCTCGTGTAATTACAACTAATAGTTTAGAGATATTTTGATATAAAACAGCATCAATTATAAACTCAACATCTTTTAATGTTGCACTTTGCGACACATTCATAAGATGCAACATCATATCGCACTTACTTATATACTCTTTTGTAATCTCCTCTCTTTGAATTACAGGGTCATCAAGTCCAGGTGTATCAACTATTTCAATACCATCACTTAAAAACTTTAAATCAGCACCTAACTCTACATATTTTACAAGATTACATTTTTTTCCACTATGATCTGCTGATGTGTAAGATTTTAAATCGTTTATATCAACTTCATCAAATCTTGAACTATCTTTTATATAATTTTTTAAATCATCTTTAAATACTCTTTTTGTCTCTTCAACAAACTCTCTCATACTCTCTAAATTTTTTGCACTATTTTCAATCTTTTCCCACTCTTTTTTATCCCAATAAAAAACTTTTGCATTTGGTGTAGGATTATGTTTTACTATAGTTAAATTTGCTGTTTCAGGAACAACCGCACTTCCTAAAATCTCTTTTCCCATTAAAGCATTTAACATAGTTGATTTTCCAGCATTCATAACACCTGTTATTCCAATAGAAAATTTTTGATTATTTAAATACTCATTTATAGTTGCAAGCTCATTTTTTAATTCACTACTTTTTATATACTCTTGTAAATCTCTTATTAAATTCTCAAAATTGGCTTTTAAATCTTTATATGAAATTTTTTCAATCTCTTCTTTCGTATCAATCTTTTCAATATTTAAATTTAACTCTTTATAATCAAATAGTGAAGTAAGTTTTGTATAACTCTCTTGGTTTATTATATGTTGATCTTTTAAGTATGAAAGTGAGTTATGAATAGTATCTAAGCTATTTTTTGTACTATTTTTTGCAATATTATCAACAATTTCATATTGAATATGATTTAACTCACTTAAACTTGTTGGAGGTTTTATATCTAGCTGTCTACATAAATCTTTAAATGATTCTAAGTTTATAAACTTATTGTAGTTTTTTCGATTTGCACAAATTATAAGTGCAAAAATTGTTAAATGATTATCATCTAAATTATCTCTTAAAGGCTCTAAATCTAAACTCTTTTCAAATATTAATCCATGATAAAGTAAAAAATAGTCACTTGCTAAACTCATCTTCTCTCCTAAAATAAAAAAAGTTAAATACCATTTAAATATGATATTTAACTTTTTCTATTATTTAGATTTATGAGAGTAAAACTCTCATAAATTTTTATCTTAGTGCTACTAATTTTCTTCTTAAGTAAGCAATTTTATTTTGTAGTGGTAAATGTTTTGGACAGTGGTCTTCACAAGCCATTAATGACATACAACCAAATACTCCATCATCATCTCCAACTAACTCATAGAAATCTTCCGCAGTTCTATTATCATGTGGATCTATATCAAATCTTGCAATTCTATTTAATCCAACTGGTCCAACAAAGTTTGGTCTCATTAGCATTGTTCCACAAGAAGCAACACAAATACCACACTCAATACATCTATCAAGTTCAAATGTATCGTTTGCTAGTTTTGGATCAACTCTTTGCTCCATTTTTGAGATATCAACCTCTTCATTTGAGTGAATCCAAGATTCAACTCTTTTGCTCATAGCATCCATCCATTTACCTGTGTTTACTGATAAATCTTTGATTAGTTCAAATGCAGGCATAGGCATTAATTGTAATTTTCCAGTTGGATAGTTTGCAATTAGTGTTCTACAAGCAAGTGCAGGTTTTCCATTTACCATCATTCCACAGCTTCCACAAATTCCAGCTCTACATACGAAGTCAAAAGATAAATCAGCATCATAATTTTCTCTAATTAAGTTTAATGCAATAAAAAGAGTCATACCTGGAGTCTCTTCTAATTTAAACTCTACAAAGTGAGGTTTTGAAACCTTACTTCTAGGATTATATTTAAGAACTGAAATTGTAATTTCTCTACCTTTTTGTGCGCTCATTATTTATCTCCTGCTCTTTCGTTTTTCTCTTTGTAGTTCATTGGTAAATTAAATGGCATTAATGCATCTTGAATTTCATGTCTATCTTTACCTTCATTTTGCATTTTTTCTGTAATCTCATCAACTTGAGCTTGTCTAACTGCTGATTGTTCATGCTCAATAATCATACCCTTCGCACCATAACCTCTAAACGCTGGTGGCATCTCCATTTTCATAATATCAAGTGGCTCATAAGATATAGTTGGTTCCATATCATTTTTATTTGGCCAAGATGTTAAAGTTCTATTTAACCAGTTTTTATCATCTCTCATTAAATAATCTTCTCTATAGTGAGCACCTCTTGATTCAGTTCTATCTCTTGCACCTTTAGCAACACAAAGTGCAACTTTTAACATTTTTGGAACTCTATATGCCTCTTCAAGTTCTGGATTTCCAGCTTTTTCTTTTGATTTAACTGTGATTTGTTTAGTTTTAGCTAAAAGTTCTTTTAACTCTTCAACAGCCTCTTTTAGTGGTTCACCACTTCTAAAGATACCAACTTTCTCATCCATTAACTCTTTCATTCTATTTTTAATTTTGAAGATATCTTCATTTCCATTGTAAGATAAAATCTCATCAATATATGCTTCTTGCTCATCAACAAATTTTTGAACAACAGAAGTTGGAATTGTTACATCATTTTCTAAACAGAAATCTGCAAAATAGTTTCCAATAATCATACCAGCAACAACTGTTTCAGAAACTGAGTTTCCTCCAAGTCTGTTAAATCCGTGCATATCCCAACAAGCAGCTTCTCCACAAGCAAATAGACCTTTTAGGTTTTGTGACTCACCAGTTGGTTTTGTTCTAATTCCACCCATTGAGTAGTGTTGCATTGGAAGAACTGGTGCCCAACCTTTTGGACCCTCATCAGCTGGATCAATACCGTTGAAAATTTGACAAATTTCTTGAACGTCTCTTAAGTTTTTCTCAATATGCTCTCTTCCTAAAATAGAGATATCTAACCATACGTGGTATCCATAAGGAGAAGGAACACCTTTACCATTTCTAATATGTTCAATCATTCTTCTTGAAACAACATCTCTTGATGCTAATTCTTTCTTCTCAGGCTCATAATCTGGCATAAATCTGTGACCATCAACATCTCTTAGAATTCCACCATCTCCTCTACAACCTTCTGTTAATAAAATTCCAGATGGAACGATTGGTGTTGGGTGAAATTGTACAGCTTCCATATTTCCTAATGTTGCAATTCCAGTCTCTAAAGCAATAGCAGCACCTGTACCTTCACAAATTACAGCATTTGTAGTTTGTTTAAATACTCTTCCATATCCACCTGTTGCAATACAAGTTCCTTTTGCAACATAAGCTTCTAATTCACCTGTAATTAAATCTCTAACAACTGCTCCATAACACCTTCCATCTTCATGAATTAAGCTAATTGCTTCTTTTCTATCTCTAATATCAACATTATGTTTTAAAGCTTCATTTGCAACACCAAATAACATTGTATGACCTGTTGCATCAGCTGTGTAACATGTTCTCCATTTTTTAGTACCACCAAAATCTCTTGAAGTGATAAGTCCGTGTCTATCTTCATCTTCTGTTATAGTTGTTTTTTTAGCATTAATAACAGCTTCTCTAGTACCTTTTTCAACTCTTGACCAAGGAACCCCCCAAGCTGCTAACTCTCTAATAGCTTTTGGTGCAGTGTGTACGAACATTCTAGCAACATCTTGATCACATCCCCAGTCACTACCTTTTACAGTATCTGCAAAGTGTAAATCTTCATTATCACCATCACTCATTTTAGAGTTTCCTAAAGATGCTTGCATACCACCTTGAGCAGCAGCACTATGAGATCTTTTAACTGGAACTAAAGATAATACAATAGTACTTAAACCTTTTTTTTGTGTAGCAACAGCAGCTCTAAGACCTGCAAGTCCTCCACCAATTACTAATGCATCACAGTAATTAATTTTCATTATGCGATTCCTCCAACACTTTTAGTTTTCATTTCATAATTCATAATCTTAGCAGATGGCTGGAATGAATCTCTTGGAATATTATTTTTAGAGTTTTCATAACCTATTTTCATATAAGCTGCTAATGAAGCAAATCCTAAAACTAAGAAAAACACTGTTAAAGCCCATTTAACTTTTTTAAGTGCTTTTCTAGTAGCTTTTGGATTTTCACCATCAAACCATCCCCATTTTACACAAAGTCTATATAGACCAATTGTTCCGTGGAATTCAACTGCTAATAGTAAAAGAATATATAGTGGCCACATATACTCATCCCAAACTCTAGCACTACTTTCATATGGTCCAATCTGATCTGGATGAGTCATAATTACATATAAATGAACTGAACCCAAAAAGAACATTGCAAAACCTGTAAATGCTTGCGTAAACCAAAGTTTTGTATCATCATGACCCATACTTTTTGAATGAGCTTTAATTACTTGATACTGTTTAAAATTCCCTGGTAATTTTCTCATACCTAAAGCTGCATGAACTATAAAAATAATAAAAATAATTAAAGCAGCAATAGATACTAAAAGTGGATTTCCACCTTCAAATATAAAGCTACCCTCCAATAATTTAGTAACTTGGTACATAAAATCATTTGACACTAAAATTGATGCAACAAGTAACATATGTGCCCACATAAATAGAGCTAAAAATCCACCTGTAAAACTTTGAATAAAATCAAGTTTTGCAGGAAGTCTGCTCTTTTTACCCTCTGTTGTTTTTCCTAAATAACCCTCTACTAGGTCACTCATATCCTATCCTTTCTTCAAGATTTAATTTTTACATAAAATAATATCCAAATATAGATTTAATATATATCAAGTAAATGTTATTTTATCGGTTTTATCTGTAAGATTGTAGAAAAGTTACATTTAGCCTATTAAAGGCTAAATGTTTATTTAATAAGTGTGTAAAAATTATACTCTATTTTAAAAAAAGAGATTGTACTGCTACTTGTGCAAAATTAATTAATGTATCAATATTTAATACAGGTATAAAGAATACAATAGCAGATCCAATTCCTCCAATCAGCGTTAAAATAGCTACAAAAAGTGTTGCATAAGTTGAAACTCTACTATCATCAAACTCTTCACCTTTGCACTCACTATTTGCAGGATAAAAATACATAACTGCAATTAATCTTAAGTAGTAGTACATAGATATAATTGTTGCAACTATTGCTAAAACAGCAATAGCAATATATCCAGCTTTAATTGTTTCAGTAAATACATAAATTTTTCCTATAAAACCAATAGTTCCTGGAATTCCAGCAAGTGATAAAAGAAATATTGTCATCATTGCTGCTAAAAATGGTCTTTGTTTTGCTAAACCTTTAAAATCATCATAAGTAACTTTTGTATTTGTATCAGAAATTATATGAGATGCTAAACCAAAAGTTCCAAGAGCTGATAATAAATAAGCAATTAGATAAAACATTATTGAATAAGCAGCATCAATATTTATAATTCTATCATCGGCATATGTTAATGCTAAAAATGCTAGTAGTAAATATCCTGTATGAACAATTGATGAAGCTGCTAACATTCTTTTTACTATTTGTTGAGTGATTGCTAACCATGTTCCAAAAACTAAAGTCAATATAATAATTACTTGTAATATTCCATCCCAAAAATCAACTATTGGAGATATATACTCTAACATTATTCTTAAAAAGAATGAGAAAATTGCAATTTTAAATGTTGATGCCATATATGCTGTAATAACTATTGGAGCACCTCTATAGATATCAAGTACCCATGATTGGAATGGAAATGCAGCAATTTTAAATAAAAATGTAAATAAAATTAGTGTTAATCCTATATAAACTAATGGTAAAGTTTGACTATTTGGATTTATAACATAACTGTATATATCAGCTAAATTTGTACTTACAACTGCTCCATAAACTAATACAGTTCCAAGAAGATAGAATGCTCCAATAAAAGCACCTAAAACTAAATATTTAAAAATTGCTTCAACTCTTTTAGAGTCATCTCTATTGTATCCAACCATAATATAAACACTAAATGATGCAATTTCTAATGCAATAAATGCAGTTATTAGTTCATTTGCTTGTGCTAAAACCATCATTCCAAATAGAGCAAATAATAAAATACTAAAAAACTCACCTTTAAAATATTTTCTATTTTGAATATAGTGTTCACCAATTAAAATTGTAAGAAGTGTTCCTAAAATTAGAAGAATATTAAAGAAGTTTGAAAAAGTATCAAATGTTAATACATTATTCAAAAATCCTTCATATGGTTGAACTGAATATAGTGTATTTACATTAAAAAGTGTAAATACCAAAGCAACAACTAAAAAAAGTGATGATACAAATATATGGCTCTTTATAGTAATGTTATCATACATACTCATAAAAAGTAGTGTAATAGCTCCAAACAATACCAACAAAGTTGGCATTAAATATATAAATTCACTCATCATTTTGTTGCTCCAATTTGTAAAATATCTTGTAAATAGTGAGTAACTGTTGGTTCAAATTTATCAATAAAAATCTCTGGATAAACACCCATTATAAACACTAAAATAACCCATGGAATTAATCCAACAATCTCTTTTATTTTTAAATCTCTCATTTTAAGTTCTGCTGAACCTTCAGGTCTATCTTGCAATATTGCTCTTTGAAACATCCACAACATATATGAAGCTCCAATAATTACAGATAGTGCTGCAACTGCTCCTAAATAAGGATTAAAATTAAATACTCCAAAAATAATTAAAAGTTCAGATACAAATCCATTTGTTCCAGGTAATCCAACATTTGCAAAAAGCATAATTGCAAAAATAAATGTAAATATTGGTGCTTTTTTTGCAATTCCACCTAAATCTTTAATTGTTTTAAATCCAGTTTGCTCTTGCATTAAACCAACAAGTAAAAATAGTGCTCCAGTTGCAATTGCGTGAGCAATTACTAAATATAGTGCTCCATTAATACCATAACTATTTAGTGAAAATATACCAGCAGCAATAAAACTTAAGTGAGAAGCTGAAGAGTATGCAAACATTCTTTTAATATCGTCTTGCATAAGAGCTGCAACTCCAAAATATACTAAACCAAATAGACCAAGAATTACAAACCAAGTAGCATATTCAACATAAATATCTGGGAAAATTGGAATTAAGAATCTAACAATTGCATAAACTCCTAGTTTTGCCATTATTGATGATAGTAAAAAAACAGCACCTGTTGGAGCATTTTTATATGTCTCCATAATCCAAGTGTGTAGTGGAAAAAGTGGAACTTTAATAGCAAATGCTGCTAGGAATGCCAAAAATAACCAAACTCTAGTTGATCTATCAAGCTCTGTTACCATCATTAAATTATCATAAGCAAATGACCAAACTCCAAACTCATTAAAGTAAGCAACTCCAAGATATAAAATACCTACAAGCATTAAAAGTGATCCAGCCATTGTATAAACTGTTACTTTAATTGTTGTAAATACTTTATCTCCAAATCCATATTGACCAATCATTAAAAATACTGGTAGAAGCATAATTTCCCAGAAGAAATAAAATAGTATTAAATCAAGTGATAATAAAGCTCCTGTAACTCCTGTTTGAACTAAAAGCATATTTATCCAATAACCTTTAGTTTTACCTTCCCATAAAAGAAGATATGATGTTGGAATTAAAATTGCAATCATCATAAGAATTGTTAAAGAGAAACCATCTAATCCAATATAGTAATTAATACCATAAGTTTCTATCCAAGATACATTTGTAACAAACTGCATACCAGCACTTGGCTCAAACTCTATATAGATTTTTAATACAAGTGCTAAAATAACAGTTGTTGTTAAAAATGCTATATTTCTAATTGTATTTACATCTTTTGTAGTAATCATTAATCCAATTGCTACAACAGCTGGTAAAAATATAATAAATGAAAGAATATCTGCACTCATATTATAACCCTAATGAAATATATAAATAAACAAATATACAAGCCATTCCAATTAGCATAAATGCTGCATAGAATCGTACATTTGCATTTTGAATTAATGCAACTTTTTTACCAATCTCAACAAAGTTTGTTGAAGACTTCATAATAAAGGCATCAATAATCTTATCGTCAACAACTTTATCAATAAATCTTGATAGAGCTTTTGTAGATTTTACAAATAGTAAATCATATAACTCATCAACATAAAGTTTTCTTCCAATAAATCCTGTCTCTAACTCTGGTTTATCTAAATCATAATTTGCATATTTCTTATAAGCAATAAATATACCACTTGCAGCAACTATTACTGAAAGTGCCATTAATATATACTCTGTACTATGAGATAAAGTAATTGCTTTTGAGTTAAGAGAGCTTAACCAAGTATCAACTAAATGAGTTCCACCAAATACTGCTGGGAAGTTTAAAAAACCTGCTCCAACTGCTCCAATTGCTAAAACTACAAGAGGGAAAGTTATTGTTCTACTTGTATATACATAATCTTTATGACCGCTTTTATTTGGTGCAACAAATACAATAAAATAGAGTCTAAACATATAAAATGCTGTTAAAAATGCAGTAAATAGTGCTAAACCATAAATTAGATATTGTCCTTCTTGGAATGCTGCTGCTAGAATTGTATCTTTTGAGAAAAATCCAGAAAATGGAGGAATACCTGATATTGCAATAACACCAATTAAAAATGTTGCAGATATAATTGGTAATTTTGCTCTATGTTTTGCAATATTAAATATATTTTGCTCATGGTGAAGTGCAATAATAACTCCTCCAGCTCCCATAAATAACATTGCTTTAAAGAATGCGTGTGTAAATACATGGAAAAGTCCACTTGCATAGAAACCTAAACCAACAGCTATAAACATATAACCTAATTGACTCATTGTTGAGTAAGCAAGTATCTTTTTAATATCTGTTTGTCTTGTTGCAATAACTGCAGCAAGAAGAGCTGAAAATGCTCCAATATATGCAATAAAAATTCCAATCTCTTCAATTCCACTATATAAAAAGTGAAATCTTGCAACCATATAAACCCCAGCTGTAACCATTGTAGCAGCGTGAATTAGTGCTGAAATTGGAGTTGGACCTGCCATGGCATCTGGAAGCCATGTATATAGTGGAATTTGAGCTGATTTACCCATTGCTCCAACAAATAGTAATATACCAATTACTATTAACCAACCATTTGAAACATTTGTTAAATTTTCTTCAATTGAAGAGAAAGATAAATCAACTTCTCCTAATGCAAAAAATAGTGCTGCAACTCCTAGTAAAAATCCAAAATCACCTACTCTATTAACTATAAATGCTTTATTTGCAGCTTCAACATTCTCTTTACTTCCATAATAGAACTTAATTAAAAGATATGAACAAACTCCAACACCTTCCCAACCAATAAATAAAATAATTGGGTTATCAGCAAGAACTAGAATTAACATAGATGCTAAGAATAGATTAAAGTAAGCAAAGAATTTACCAAACCCTTCATCACCTCTCATATAACCAACTGCGTAAATATGAATTAACCAACCAACAAATGTAACAAACATTGACATAAAAATTGATAGATTATCACCTAAAAGTGCCATGTCAATGTTTAAATAACCAATATTTAACCAAGTAAATAGGTATTGATTATAAACTATATTTTCACTTACCATATTTAAAAATAGGCAAAGTGTAATAATAAATGCTATAAATGGTGTAACTGTTCCTATAGCTGCAAAATAGAGTTCAGAAACTTTTTGTTTTTTAATACTATAAAAGTATAAACCACCATTTAATATTGCACCAATAAGTGGTGCTAAGATTATCCATATTAGTAAATTTGTACTCATCTTTTTTCTCCTTGAGATAAAGATGTAAAGATATCTGTATCAAGTGATCTTTTAGCTCTAAATAGAAGAATAATTACAGATAAGAATATTGCAGCTTCAGCAGCAGCAATTGATATAACCATAATAGTTATAATTTGTGGATCTATATCAAAGTAGTATCTTGCAAAAGTTACTAAAAACAGTGTAATTGCATTTAACATAAGTTCAATTGACATATAAACAACAAATATATTTCTTCTTGATATTACTCCAATTGCACCAATTGAAAAAAGTATCATTGATATAAATGCGAATGAATTTAGTGTCATCATCTTATTCATCCCCCTTTGAAATTAGTTTTGTATCTCTTTTTTTAGCAAGAACAACAGAACCTACAAGAGCAATTAGTAGAAGAATTGAGATTAATTCAAATGCTATAATCCACTCATTATAAAGTATCATTCCAACAGGTTTTATATCTCCAAAATCACTATTTTCTATTGGATACAAATCCTTTGATGGAAGATTTGAAACAGCTTTTAAAACTAAGATATTTAATGGAATCATTAAAGCTACACCCAAAGCTATTAATTTATATTTTGCTGGTTCTTGTGGAAGATCTTCATCTTTAATATTTAAGAACATCAAAATAAATAATAGTAGTGCCATAATAGCTCCTGCATAAACTATTATTTGAACCATAAAAAGTAGTGTTGCATTTAAAAGTGCGAACATCCCAGCAATACTTAACATTGTAATTAGAAGACCTAATGCACTATACATTGGGCTTTTATATACAAGCATAGCAATTGCACCTGTAATTGCAAAAAATGCTAAAGCAATAAAAATTATATCAGCCATTATTCAAAATCCTTTGATCTCTCATTTTTCATAAGAGCTTTTTTATCTAGTACAAACTCTTCTCTTGTAGAAGCTGTAAATGAAAAAATTCCAGTATCCATTCTAATTGCATCACAAGGACAAGCCTCTACACAATATCCACAGAAAACACACTCTAAAAGGTCAATTTTAAACTCTTTTGGTCTTTTTTCATCAACTCCGTCAAATCTCTCTTCAGCCTCTATAAAAATACACTCAGCTGGACAAGCAGTTGCACACATAAAACAAGCAACACACTTCTCAGTTCCATCATCATGTTTTGTAAGTCTATGAACCCCTCTATATCTTTCAGTAATATCACTTGGCTGAACCTCTGGATACTGTAAAGTATTTAAGTTATCAAGATCTTTTAAATTTTTATAGAAGTGCTTGAAAGTTGTCTTCATTCCTCCAGCAATTGCTGGAAGAAATAACTTATCTTTTAACGATTTTCCATATCTTGGTACTACTTTTACTGCCATCTTAATTTCCTATTACCACAACAAATGTTGCTGTTATTACTATATTTAAAAGTGCTAATGGAATTAAAACTTTCCATCCTAACATTTGAAGTTGATCATATCTAACTCTTAATAGTGTCCATCTAACCCAAATATAAACAAATGCCATTAAGAAGAATTTTGTTAAAAATACTCCAACTTGAATAACTGCTGTTGCAATATTAACTCCATTTTCTCCAAGACCTGTTGTTAAAAATGAAACTAAAAGTGCCACAACTCCTAAACATAATGTCCAGAAAACAAAAGTTAAAATTTTTGTCTCTTTTTCTCTACTTCTATCATTTCCTACAGCTTTATTATTTTTCTTCATCCATCTTGTAAATATAAATACTTTAATAGGAAGAAGAATAACTAGTGCCATAATCACATAATCAATATTCTCTTTTATAGAAGCTGTATCCATCCAAGGGATTTGATATCCACCAAAAAGTAAAGTTACTATTAGTGCACTTGAAGCACTCATAGCAGCATATTCACCAACTTGAAAAAGTCCAAATTTCATACCACTATACTCAGTATGATATCCAGCAACAATCTCACTTTCACCTTCTGCTAAGTCAAATGGAGCTCTATTTGTTTCAGCGAATGAACAAACAATAAAAATAATTGCAGCAAGTGGTTGAATAAAAATTCCCCACATTGGAATAACTCCAAGATAAGTTCCAGTTTGTGCATTTACCATATCAGTTAGATGAATTGAACCATAAGAGATAATTATAGAGATCAAAGCTAATCCCATTGCAGCTTCATAAGATATAACTTGTGCTGAAGCTCTAATAGAACCTAAAAGTCCATATTTATTTCCAGATGAGTAACCACCAAGAATAATTCCATAAACACTAAGCCCTGCAAATGCTAAAAACCACATAATTCCAAGCTCTGTTGGAATTGCTTGCATTGTATGAGCTTCTCCATCAATAACTAAAACATCAGCATAAGGAATAACCGCAAATGTAAGAAAAGAAGCCATAAAAACAACAACAGGAGCAACTGTAAAAAAGAATTTATGTCTTACATGAGCTGGAGTAAAATCCTCTTTAAAAACAAGCTTTAACATATCTGCTAAAGCTTGAATTAGTCCACCTAATCTCATAGGTCCAATATTACATCTATTTGGACCACTTCTATCTTGTATAAATCCAGCAATTCTTCTCTCCCACCAAACCCAAACAGGAGTAAGTCCAACTGCAAGAACTACGGCTAAGATAATATTTACTAGAATAATAATTGTATTACTCATATAGTTCCCTTCTCAATCATATATTTAATATCTTCTATAATTGTAGTTATAGTTTTCATAGGCTTATTTCTATCTATTTTTGAAACAACTTTTTGTCTAATTCCATCACAATTTATATATGTACCGCTTTTTTCATAAAAAGATGCAACACCTAAAGCTATATTTGATTTTGCTATTGTTAAACAGTTATGAGAGAATAAAGATATTACTTTTTTATCTTTTAATGCCTCTAAATTATTTTCAAAATAACTATTTTCTATAATAAATATAGTTTTTGAGCTATTTAAAGCTGATTCAAAATACTCTTTAGTTTCATCTATATTTAACTCTTTAAATGAGGCTCTATTTGCACTTTTATCTGCTTTTCTTAAATAATCATCAGCAAAACTCTCATCATAAGTGTTTGGAGAGTAAGCACTTAATTTTATATTCAATTTTTCACACAATTTTTTACAATTTGCCATCTCTTCGTAAGATAGATTTGGACTTAAAAGCATTAAAATATCTTTTGAAGTAGATAACTCTTTGAAGATATTTGCAATAGTATTTGAAATGTTTGATTCACTATTATTTATTAAAGCTGTTTCGAATCTATTATTTGATTCATTATGATAAGACAATCTTCCCTCATCACACATAAACCAACCATTTACTGCCTTATTTACTCTAGGTCTAAATCTATAAATCATATCATCTTTATATTTCTCTTTTCTATGATCTACATTTATATTACACCCTTTCGAACAACCATTACAAATAGCCTCAAAACTTTGTAAAAACCAAACTCTTTGTTTAAATCTAAAATCCTTGCTTGTTAATGCTCCAACTGGACATAAATCAACAACATTCATAGCATAAGGATTATTAAGTGGCTTTCCAGGGAAAGTTCCAATTACAGAGTGATCAGTTCTACTAATTACACCTAACTCACCTGTTTTTGTAATATCTTTACAAAATCTCACACATCTAAGACATAAAACACATCTCTCTTGATCTAGCATTACATTTGAACCCAAATCAACTCTTTTGTCTGCGTTATTTTTATAATCAAGATTTACTCTTGAAGCATAAAATCCAGATTCCATATAGTAATCTTGAAGTTTACACTCTCCTGCTTGGTCACATGTAGGACAGTCAATTGGATGATTTATAAGTTCAAGTTCTAATATATCACGTCTAACTTTTTCAATATTTGAACCCTTTGTTCTTACAACCATTCCATCTTTTATTGGTGTATCACATGCAATTTGAGGTCTTTTTTGACCCTCTATTTCAACCATACACATTCTACAATTTCCATCTTTTCCCAACGCTTGATGATAACAAAAGTGAGGGATATGGATTTTCTCATCCAATAATTTATCAATCAACAAGCTACCTTTAGTAGCTTGAAATTGAACTCCATTAATTGTTATACTAACTTGATCAGCCATAAATTCATATCCCCTTATTATTTATTTACCTGTATATAATTGTCTTGGTCTAGCAATTTTATGTTTTGGATCTCTTTTGAACTCTGCCCATTGAGCAATCCATCCTGGAGTTCTTCCTATAACAAATATTGGTGTAAACATCTCTACTGGAATTTTAAGTGCTGTTAATATAACTCCTGAATAAAAATCAATATTTGGATATAGACCTCTTTCTTTAAAGTAATCATCACTTAAAGCTGCTTCTTCAACTGCTGTTGCAATATCAATAAGTTTTGAATCAAGATTTAATTTCTCTCTTAATTTACCTTGTAAATCTCTTAGAGTATCTGCTCTTGGATCTCTGTTTTTATAAACTCTATGTCCAAACCCCATAAGTCTAAATGGATCATTTTTATCTTTTGCTTTAGCTATAAATGAAGGTACATTTTTAATATCACCAATCATTCTTAGTTGATCCATAACCTTTTCATTTGCTCCACCATGAGCCGCTCCCCAAAGTGCTGAAATACCAGAAGCTATTGCAACATATGGATGAGCCTCAGTTGATCCAACATTTCTAACTGTTGTTGTAGAAGCATTTTGTTCATGATCTGCATGAAGTGTTAAAATAGCATCAAGTGCATCAACTTCTATTTGAGTAATCTCTTGATTTTTACCATTTCCTAAATATTTCATTTTCCCACCTGGATATGCTCTTAGCATATATAAGAAGTTTTCTGTGAAATATCTATTTATATCTGGATAAATTAGTGGTGTTCCAATTGAGTTTCTATAAGCCATTGCTGCAATTGTAGGCATTTTTGCCATAATTCTATTTTGCATTGTTCTATACTCATCTTCATCTTCTAAATGTAAATGATCTTTATAAAATGCAGATAGAGCCATTGTTGCAGATGCCATTGTTGCCATTGGGTGTGCTCCATCTGGAAGTGCATCAAATAGTCTAATAATTCCCTCATCAACAAAAGATCTATGTCTTATCTCTAAATCAAGATTTTTTGACTCATCTTTTGTTGGTAATCTTCCATTCATCAGTAGATATGATACATCTAAGAATGAGTGTTTACCAGCTAAATCAGCAATATCAATTCCTCTATATTTTAGTTCAGAGTTCTCACCATCAATAAAAGTAATTTTTGACTCACAAGCCGCTGTTGAAGTATATCCTGGGTCAAATGTAAACATTCCAGAGTCTTTATAAAAAGTAGAAATATCTACAACACTTGGTCCTCTTGTACCATCAATAATATTGTACTCATAAGATTTACCAGTTCTGTTATCTGTAAAAGTCATTGTATTTTTTGCCATTTGTTCTCCTTAGTTTTGATTATTTTTAATATAAGCGTCAAATTCGCTTCTAAACTTTTTAATAATACTTGCAATAATATCTTTAACAGCTGGTGCAAAAACACAAACTGTTTTTCCATTCATTGTTTCACACACATCTAAAATAGTTTGTAGATCATTTGAAGTTCCACAACCTTCTAATATATCTCTTATAATTTTATCAATCCAACCACAACCCTCTCTACAAGGTGTACATTGTCCACAAGATTCGTGATGATAAAACTCAATAATATTTTTAGCAACATCAACCATACATGCACTATCATCAATTACAATCATACCTCCTGTACCTAAAGTTGAACCTATATCCCACATTGATTCATAATCTAATACAGCTTTTTCTACTTCTTCAGCTGTTAGTATTGGACATGATGTTCCACCTGGAATAACTGCTTTTAACTTTTTACCCTCAAGCATCCCACCACCAACTTCATTTAAGAAATCAATCATTTTATTTCCATATTGAAGTTCATAAACACCTGGGTTTTTAACAGGTCCTGATATTGCAAAAAGCATAGTTCCTGGAGATTTTGGTGTACCATATTTTGTATAACCCTCTGCTCCATTTTCAACTATATTTGGTACAGATGATATAGTTTCAACATTATTTACTGTTGCTGGATTATCATAAAACCACTCACACTCTTTTCCGTGAGGTTTAAGTCTTGGATGTCCTCTTTTTCCTTCAAGTGATTCAATAAGTGCAGATTTCTCTCCACAAATATATGCTCCTCCACCTCTATGAACTGTAATATCAACTTTAAAATCATATTTATCCATGATTTTATCACCAATAATTTTTGCTTTATAAGCCTCTTGAATAGCTTCATTTAATCTATCAATAAAAAACTTATACTCACCTCTTATATAAATATAAGCATGATTTGCTTGAATCGCCCAACAAGTACAGATAATTCCTTCTATTAAAAGGTGTGGGTCATATTGGAAAATTTGTCTATCTTTAAAAGTTCCTGGTTCACTCTCATCCCCATTTACTATTAGATATCTTGGTCTTCCATCAACTGGTGGCATAAGTTCCCATTTTGGTCCACAAGCAGCTCCTCCTCCACCTTTTCCTCTAAGCCCTGATGCAGTAACTTCAGCAGTAACTTCTTCAGGTTTCATAGTAAAAAGTTTATCAATAGAAGAGTATCTTCCATTTGCAAGGGCAACTTCAAGTTTGTGTGAATTTGGGATATCAAAATTTTTACTTACTATTTTAGTTATCATTTTTGCACTCCCAAATTATTTTCTCTAACTTCTCTTTTGTTAATTTTCCATGATAAACATTGTTTAATGCAATCATTGGAGCATCTCCACAAGCACCTTGACACTCAACTTCACTAAAAGTAAAAAGTCCATCAGCACTTGTTTGACCAGGTTCAAGCCCTAAAGTCTCTTTTATATAAGCTTTAAGTTCTCTTGCACCCATTAACATACAAGATACTGTTTTACACAGTTCAATATGATATTTACCTTTTGGTTTTAAGTTAAACATTGTATAAAAAGTTGCTACTTCATATACTTGCATAGGACTTTTTCCTACTCTTGAAGCTACATAAACCATAGCTTCAGGACTTACCCAACCTTCTTGCTCTTGAACTAACCAAAGTGCTGGTAACATACAAGAGTCAATTTTTGGATATCTTGAAACATACTCTTGAAATTTTTCTTCATTTTGCGGTGTATATTTAAAACTACTCATTATCTATCAAACTCCCCAGCAATAAAATTCAAACTAGCCATTGTAACAACAGCATCTGCAAGCATTGTACCTTCAACAATTTTTGAATAAGCTGCAAGTGAGTAAAAACATGGTGGTCTACATTTTACTTTATAAGGTCTTCCACTTCCATCACTTACAATAAAAAATCCCAACTCACCATTTGTAGCCTCTGTTGAGCTATAGTATTCACCTTTTGGAACCATAATTCCTTCAAATGTAAGCTTAAATTGATTCATTAAACCTTCAATATTTCCATAAACATCTTTTTTAAGTGGTAAAACAGCATTTGGGGCATATACATTTATTGCACCATCTGGAAGATTTTTCATAGCTTGTCTAATAATTTTAATTGATTGAGTAATCTCTTCAAATCTACACATCATTCTGTCATAAACATCTCCATGACTTCCAACAACTACATCAAAATCAAAGTTTTCATATCCATAATATGGCTTATCTTTTCTTAAATCGTGTGCAACACCAGTTGCTCTTAAATTTGGTCCACTAATTCCATTTGCTAAAGCAAAATCAGCTTTAATAACTCCAACATCTTGAGTTCTATCATGATATATTCTATTGTGTGCGATTAGTGACAATACATCATCAACACCACTCTCTGTAGCTTTTAAAACATCTTCTAAATCAGCTGCAAAACCATCATATAGATCAAACTCTAATCCACCAATTCTTGTGTAAGTATTTGTAAGTCTAGCACCTGTAAGTTTTGATAATAGATCATATGCTTTATCTCTTGCTGAGAATAGATACCAAAGGCTTGTTAATCCACCAAGGTCAACCATATTTGCAGCATTACAAACAATATGGTCAATTATTCTACTTAACTCACCAATAATCACTCTAATCATCTTTGCTCGTGGAGTAATCTCAATATCTAACATCTCTTCAACTGCTTTTGCCCAACCAATATTATTTAATATAGCACTACAGTAGTTTAATCTATCTGTATAAGGTATTACTTGAGAATATGTATGATGCTCACAAGCTTTTTCAAAACCTCTATGTAAATATCCAATCTCAGTAACGCAAGCTGTTATAGTTTCGCCTTCCATTGCTAAAAAGTTTCTAATAGTTCCATGGCTTGCTGGGTGTGATGGTCCAACATTTAAAAGCATTAAATCTTCAATCTCTTGATCAGAGTACCCTTTTGATTTTAACAAAGGAGTCATCTCATCCATTAAATCATCAGTCTCTTTGCTTATTTGTCCATCTGTAATTTTGTAATCTTTTCTTAAAGGATGCCCTACAAACTCTTTATGATTTAAAACTCTTTTTAAATTTGGATGATTTAAAAATTTAATACCATATTGATCATAAGCCTCTCTTTCAGCCCAGTTTGCAGAAGCAAATAGATCATGAACAGATTCAACACTCAAAGTATCATCACTTACAAAAGCCTTTACAGTTGTCTCTTTTTTAAAATCACTGCTTCTTAAAACATAAACAACTGCAAATCTAGAAGGTGTAGAGTCAGGAAATTTTAGATAATCAACTGCAGTCATATCTAAAAGAATAGTAAAATCTTGGTTATTTTTTAAATTTAAAAGAGTAGATCTTAAATCTTTTGAATCAACTAATAAATCACACTTAAGCATCTAAAAATCCTTTATACTCTTTAACTCTATCTTTTAAAACTGATTCGTTTTTAGCTTTCTCTTGAATTCTCATAATTGCATCAAGTACAGCTTCAGGTCTTGGAGGACAACCAGCTATATACTCATCAACAGGAATTATTTGATCAATTCCTTGAACAGTTGCATAGTTATCATAAAAACCACCACTACAAGCACATGCACCCATAGATATAACCCATTTTGGTTCACACATCTGCTCATAAATTTTTTTCAAAATTGGAGCTTGTTTATAAGAGATTGTTCCAGCAACAATAAGTAAATCTGCTTGTCTTGGAGAGAATCTTACAACCTCAGCACCAAATCTTGAAACATCATATCTAGCAGCAGCTACTGCCATAAACTCAATACCACAACAAGCAGTTCCAAATGCCATTGGCCAAAGCGAATAAGATCTTCCCCAATTAACTGCAGCATCTAGTTTTGTTGTAAGTATATTATCACCTAAACTTGACTCAACTCCTAATCCCATGATAAAGCCTTTTTCTTATAAATATAGATTAACCCAATAAATAGTAACCCCATAAAGATGAACATTTTAGCTAATCCCGCATAGCCCAGTTCAACAACATTTACAGCCCAAGGAAACATAAAAATTACTTCAACATCAAACAGTAAAAATGAGATTGCTACAAGATAAAACTTAATAGAAAATCTTACATTTGCTGTTCCTATAGGATTTGTAACACCACTTTCATAAACATTGTTTTTTATAACTGAGTTTTTATTGTTAGGTCCTATGAATTTTGTAAGTACAAAAACACCTGCTAGTATCAAACCTATTACAACAAAAACTACAGAAGATAAGACTATTTCAGCTGACATCTTTTTTCCTAGTTCAAAAATTAAAAATCAAATTTGATTGTACACAAATTTTATGAAGTAAACAAATATTTATTATACTTTTGAACAAAAATTATATTTTAGTGTGTAAAAAAGGCAAAAAAATATGATTTGTTTTAACTTTTTATATTTTATAAAGCCCAATTAATCGGCTTCTAATTTTAATATGTGAAAAAAAGTAATAGCTATTTTAATTGATACAAAATGAAACATAACATTAATTCTCACAAATGAAAGATAGCATTAATAAATATAATGCTAAAGTTAAAACCAAAATAATTTAAGTAGAGGTAGAGATGAAAAAAGCTATTGAACTTTTAAAAAAACACAATCTTTTAAAGATAATAGATGATGAACTTGATATAAATTTAGAAATTCCACATGTTGCTTATGTAGAGGTTAAGAAACCTGATTCAAAAGCAATTTTATTTACAAATGTAGTTGATAGAAAAAAGAATAAAAAGTTTAAAGAACCTGTATTAATGAATGTTTTTTGTAATGAAGAAGCGGTTAAACTATTTATTGGAGATGGCGATAAAATAGCAAATGAGATTGAATCACTTTTAAAGCTAAAACCACCTGTTACATTTAGTGAAAAACTTTCAACTATTGGTAAGCTATTCTCACTTAAAAACACAATTCCAAAAAAAATTAAAGGTAAAGGTTCTTGTCAAGAGATTATAAAGCTAGGAGCTGATGCAAAACTTAGTGATTTGCCAGTTATTAAAACTTGGGAAGATGATGGTGGAGCTTTTATTACTATGGGGCAAGTTTATACTCAAAGTTTAAATGGTGAACTTAAAAATTTAGGAATGTATAGGCTTCAAGTATTTCCTGATAACACTCTTGGAATGCATTGGCAAATACACAAAGATAGTAATCATTTCTTCCATGAATATAAAAAAGCTGGTAAAAAAATGCCTGTAAGTATTGGAATTGGTGGAGATCCTATGTATATATGGTGTGGACAAGCACCACTTCCAATTGGAGTTTTTGAGCTTATGCTTTATGGTTTTATTAAAAACTCCCCAGCAAGGCTTGTAAAATCTATTACAAATGATATTTGGGTTCCTGAAGACAATGACTATATTATAGAAGGATTTGTAGATACAAGTAGGTTAAAAATAGAGGGTCCTTTTGGAGATCATACAGGATATTATACTTTAGATGAAGAGTTTCCTTTTATGGAGGTAAGTGCAATTACAAGCAAAAAAGATCCAGTATTTTTAGCAACAGTTGTAGGAAAACCACCTTTAGAAGATAAATATATGGGCTATGCAACAGAGAGAATATTTTTACCACTTTTAAGAACAACTGCACCTGATTTAGTTGATTATTATATGCCTGAAAATGGTGTTTATCACAATCTTATTTTGGCGAAAATAGATACATTTTATCCAGGACATGCAAGTCAAATGATGCATGCATTTTGGGGTGTAGGACAGATGAGTTTTGTAAAACATGCAATCTTTGTAAACTCTGATGCTCCAAAATTAACTTCACATGATGAGATAATAAGATATATTTTAAATAGAGTTAATGTTGATGATATTTTAGTTTCAAGAGGTGCTACAGATCATCTTGACCACGCTTCTCCTAAATTTGCAGTTGGTGGAAAACTTGGACTTGATTGTACAGGTGATGAGATAGATGAACTAGGAATCACTCTTTTAGAAGATAATGAGCTTTTAAGTAAAATGAAAAATATTTCAAGTGATATAAAAGGCTTAAAACAGTACTACAAAGATACAAAAAATCCAATTTGTGTTATAAGTGTAGATAAAACTAGAAGTCAAAAATATCTTTTTGAAGAGTTAAAACCTCTATTTTCTCATATAAAAATTTTAGTAATTGTTGATTACAAAACAAATGATATAGAAAATCCTTATATGTTAATTTGGAGAGTTACAAATAATATGGATTCAAGTAGAGATTTATATATAGAAGGAAATACTATCTGTCTTGATGGAACAAATAAAAACTCTTTAGATGGTTTTACTAGACGTTGGCCAGGAGATGTAAACTGTACAAAATCTGTTTTACAAAGCCTTAATGAGAGAAAAATTATAGATATAGATAATGAATTTATAAAAAAATTCTATCTTTTTGATATTGATAAAATTTAACTTTATATAGTAGTAACTAAAAGACTCTATTTAAAATTTTAATAGAGTCTTTTAATAAAAACTTACAAAACTTTTGCTTTTATATCATTTTTACCTTCAAACTCTTTTTCATTTGCATTTTTTACAATTAGATTAGAGATAAAATCTGTAGTAACTGCAACTTCATGAGATTGTGCAGCAATATTTGCATTCTCTTGAGTCTGTTTATCTAATAAAGATATTGAACTATTTATCTGCTCAACAGCATTTAACTGCTCTTGGCTTGAAACTTGAATATCTGATATTAAAGAGATAGCCTCATTTATACTTAAATGTAACTGCTTATATCCATCAATCATATCATTTGATATATCTGTGCCCTCATTTGCTTTTAAAGTTGCACTATTTACAATAGTTTTTATCTCTTTAGCTGCCTCTGCACTTCTACTTGCAAGATTTCGAACCTCCCCAGCAACAACTGCAAAACCTTTTCCAGCCTCTCCAGCAGTTGCTGCTTCAACTGCTGCATTTAGACTTAAAATATTTGTTTGAAAAGCTATGCTATCTATTACAGCTATTGCTTGATTTACTAAATTTACCTCTTTAGCAATATTTTGCATTGATTTTGAAGTCTTAAGTGCCAAATCTTCACCTATATTTGCACAAGAGACAATATTTTTGGATAAATCCGAAACTTTTAAAATATTATTAGTATTTTTTCTAATATTTGATGTAACATCATCTAAAGCAGCCGATGTCTCTTCAAGCGATGAAGCAGCTTTTGAGGATGAAAAATTTAATTTATCAACATTTTTTAGAAGAACTTCTGAACTATTTTGTAGAGTTAAGCCATTTGATTTATTCTCAATTAACATATTTATAATAGTTTGTCTTAAATTATTTATCTCTTGAAATAAAACTCTAAAATCATTTTGAACTAAACTCTCATCTAGCTTTGAAATATAGTTATACTCTCCATAAAGTAAAAGAGTCTTTTTTATCTGTTCAATACTATTTTTTAAATCTTTTGCTAAACTATTTATAGTTTTTGCAATATAGTTTAATTTAAAATTTGAACTAGATGTAAAATTTATATTATCATCTAAAATTCCACTTGCAAGTTTTTCAGAAACCAACATAATCTCACCAAATATCTGTAGTTCTTCATCATTTTTTTTATTTAAAATGTTACAGATATTTGTTATTTTTTTAGTTATTTGACTATTTTTTTTAAAAGCTTTAATATTTATATAGTTCTCTTCACCATTTAAATATCTCTCAATCTCATCTAAAGCATTCAATACTTCACTGTCAGAACTATTTAAAAACATAAATCAACCAATTTTATAGAGTTTTTTAGCTTCTTCTAACTCTTTGTTTGTTGGTTTAACTCTAACAGATACATATCTAATCTCGCCATTTGAGTTTTTTGAAGGAAAAACAGTAGCATTTACCCAATAAAAACCACCATTTTTAGTTCTATTTTTAACAATACCTTTCCATATTTTACCAGCTTTTATTGTTTTCCATAAATCTTCAAATGCCCATGATGGTATATCTTTATCTCGTACAAGATTATGAGGTTTTCCAACTAGTTCATCTAATCTAAACCCAGCAATTTTACAAAAATCAGCATTTGCAAATATTATCTCTCCTTTTGAATTTGTTTGAGAGACAATAATTGTATCCTGCTCTAAAAAGACCTCTTTTCTCAAAAGCTCTCCCATTCATCATCCCTAATTTTAGAGTTGGCTTTTATCTCTTTTGTGCTACTAATTTTTGGTTTAGAAATCTCTTTATTGCTATTAATAGTTTTTGTATTTTTCCCACTTGATAAAATATGCTCTTTTAGCTCTTTATCCATACCAAAATCTTTTGCTTTTACCTCATTTTTACCAGCAAACTCTTTTAAGTTTGCATCTGAAACTATAAGTTTTGCAATTTTATCTGTACTTACAGCAACATCATGAGATTGACTAGCAACCATTGCATTTTGTTGTGTTTGTTGATCTAGTTGATTTACAGCATCATTTATCTGTTCAATTCCTAGAAGTTGCTCTTTAGATGCATTTTCTATATCTGCTATTAAATTCATTGTTGAAGAGATATTATTATTTAGGTTTTTATACCCTTCAATCATATTTGTAGCAATACTTTTACCTTCATTTGCTTTTACTGTAGCAAGTTCAACAATATCTTTTATCTCTTTTGCAGCTTCTGCGCTTCTTGTTGCTAGATTTCGCACCTCTTGAGCAACAACTGCAAACCCTTTTCCAGCTTCTCCAGCAGTTGCAGCTTCAACAGCTGCATTTAGACTTAAAATATTTGTTTGAAATGCAATATTATCTATTACTCCAATAGCTTCATTTACTAAATTTACTTGTGTATTTATCTCATCCATTGCAGTTGTTGTTTGATTTGCCATCTCTTGTCCATCTGTTACAGCTTTTGTTACTCCATTTGCAAGTTGTGACATCTTTGCGATACTTTGTGTATTATTTCTAATATTACTTGTTATCTCTTCAAGAGCAGCTGCTGTCTCTTCTAAAGATGCTGCTGCCTCATTTGAACTTATATTTAGTTTATCGACATTTATTAATAAAATATCAGAAGTTTCATCTAGTGTCATACCATTTGCTTTATTCTCTACTAACATATTAGTTACAGAGTCTCCAAGACTATTTATACCATTTGCCAACTCTAATAGTTGCTCTTTTAAACCATTTGTAGATACTCTACTTAAATAGTTGTATGATGAATATTTCTCTAAAACATCCAAAATATTTTCAATATTTTTTTCTAAAACATCACCCATACTATTTATCACATTTTTCAACTGTTTTAAAGCTGGATTTGATACATCAATATTAAGTCTTTGACAAAGATCACCTTGTTCAAACTCACCTAAAACAGCTATTGTTTCATCTATTAAAACTCTATCCTCTTCAATACCTTTTTTTGTTTTTAAAATATTTTCATTTACAACTTTTGACATAACTCCAAACTCATCTTTAGAAGTTTCATCTAAAAGAGTAGTATCATTTGCTTCTCTATTTAAATATGCAAAAAAACCTAAAAGACCATCTTTGAATCTATCTAAAGAGTCTATTATTACTTTTGAAATATATAAAGAGAAAATTAAAAATAGTAAAATTACAATAATTGAGATTGTAATTAACAAATTATTTAAAAACTCATTTGACTCTTCTTTTAACTTTATTGCACTTATATTAATTTCATGAAGTTTATCTTCTAGTTCTAAACCTATTTTAACCATTTGAGAAATTTTCTCAAGCACATCACTTGTCTCTTGCAGAATTCCATTTTGGAAGTTTGTGATTCTAGTTTGTGCAAAATTATCAAAATAGTTAACATACGCTTTAGATAAATAGATTATCTCATCTGATAGTTTTATATTTTTTTCTGATGATAGTGTAGTTTTAAATGATTCAACATCATTTTGAAGTAGTTTAAAATCTTCTTTAACTTTTAAAGCAGCCTCTTGGCTTGGATCTCTTAGAAATTGATATACTGATATTCTACCTTTTAGTATATTTTGAATAAAAATATCAGTTTTTATTGCAGCTGTATTTCTTGCATCTGCTATACTGCTGTAATGTATATATACAGCACCTACTGTTACTACTATTAACAAAAATATAATTGGAAATAGTAGTAGCTTCATTTTTGTATTTATTCTACTTAACATTGTGCGACCTTTGTTTAATTTTTAAAAATAATATTAAATTATGTATTAATTATGTATTAATTCTATAATTTAATGTTATTTTATTAATATTATGAACTATACAATCAATATAATCCATTTATATAGGCTTTTTTAATAATAAAACTCATATAAATAAATTATTAAAATAGTAAATAAATATTATTTTATAGTTAAATTTTGATAAAAATTTAAAAATTATAGAAATTTAAATAAATTATTTTTACTGCTCTAACTCCTTTTTTGGTTGAGCAAAGTAGTAACCTTGAGAGAAATCAACACCTATGTTTTTAATGATTTTGTATATATCTTCATTCTCAACAAACTCTGCAATTGTTTTAATCTCCATCTGCTTTGCAAAATTAACTATTGTTGAAACTACGGCAAATGACTCTTTTTGAGTAACTATATTTTTAATTAAAGAGCCATCGATTTTAATATAATCTGCTTCTAATTTTACTAAATATTCAAAATTACTATAACCACTACCGAAATCATCAATTGCAATTTTACAACCTTTTGATTTTACTCTTTTTATAAATTCAATAGCAATTTTATAATCTACTATTGATTCAGATTCAACCAGCTCAATAACAAGTTTTTTAGCAATATTAGGATACTCATCAAATTTTTTAAATATATATTCATTAATCTCTTTGTTAGATATATCTTCATTTGTTAAATTTATAGAGAATTCAACTTCTTTATCTTTAAACATTTCAAAACTTTTATCTATAACAATTTTAGTTAACTTAAGATACTGTTTTGTTTTTTTAGCAATATCTAAAAAGAAAAATGGTGATATGATATTATCATCTGTATCTTTTATACGAATTAATACCTCATATTTCTCATGCTTCAAATTTTTATTATTTACAATTGCTTGAAAAAATAGAATAACACGATCTTCTTCAATAGCTTTTTTAATCTTATTTGACCATAAAATATTATTTTTATACTCTTTATGTGGAGTAATATTTTCATCATACACTACTAAATCTACTCTATTTTTTTTACATATTTGTAAAGCCATTTCTGCACTTAATAAAATATCAGTTTTTTCAAAAGATATACCACAACTTAAATTTAAATTAATCTCTTTATCTTCAATTACAATAATTTTATTTTCTAAATTTCTTAAAATATTTCTAACAGAGGATAAAAGTGAATCTTTATTATAATTTTCTAATAAAATAGCAAACTCATCTCCTCCATATCTATAAAGATCAAAATTTTTAAACTCTTTAATAGACTCACTTTTAAGAAATTGGCTAAATTTTTTTAAAACTTCATCTCCAAATTTATGACCAAATAAATCATTTATTTGTAAAAATCTATCAATATTTATAACTATTAAAATAGGAGATATAAATTTTTCTATATCTTCAAGTAGTTTATTTCTACTATATTGACTAGTTAATAAATCATAGTTTGCACGATACTCAAGCTCTTCATTTTTATGTACAAAATCTGTTATATCTCTACTTACAGCTATATATCCAGTAATAACTCCATTTATATCTATAATTGGACTAATAACTGTATCAGCCCAATAATAACCATTATTTTTTGTTCTATTTTTTACTATATTTCTCCATATAATACCCTGCTTTATAGTTTTCCATAAATCTTCAAAAAACTCATCTGGCATATCATAATTCCTTATTATTTCATGCGTTTTTCCAATTAAATCTTTTTTTTCATATCCTGTAATATCACAAAAAAACTTATTTGCATAAGTTATATATCCATTAGTATCAAATTTAGTAACTAAATTTGAAGTATCTATACTTTTTTCATAACTTTGAAGATTTGAGTAGTTATCCCAAAGTTTTTCAAATATTTTATTACTTGCCTTAAAAATTTCTCCAATTTCATCATCATTTATTATCTCAATAGGTTTATATTTTTTATTTAAAACTGATTCTAATGTACTTTTTAATTTAAAAAGTGGCTTTAAAATATTTTTATTTATAAAAAGTGTTGAAAGAATTGAAAATAGTATTATCAACAGTAATATAGAGATAAACATATTTAAAATAAGTTCTTCCTTTTTATCATAAAAAGAACTCATATCTACATTGTGTATTAAATAGATATCTTTATTACCATTTAATTTTAAATAAAATTCATATTCTTGATTTCCTTGATTTAAAAATAGTGGATGATTTAGATTTAGATTTAATTTTTCAAGCTCTTCTTGATTTAAAAAATAACTTATTTTTACATAACCTAAAATTGAACTATCTTGTTTGAGCTCTTTTTTATGACATATAGTATAGTAGTTGTTTATATAGTTATAATTTGTTCCTAAACACTTATTTATCTTATTTTCTAAAGGAGTTAATGTTTTATCTTTTAAATTTTTAATAAAAGCATTACCATCATCATAAATTACATAAACACTCTCATCAACTCTTTTATTAAAAGAAATCTTCGCAATTAAACTGTTATCTTTGTCAAAAAATTCAATTAAAATATTTTCACCATCTTTTGCAAATTTTTGAGAGTATTGTATAAGAGACTCTTTTTCTGTATTAAAAATAAAATCACTATAATATGTTTTATCTTCATAATTTGATATTAGATTTAAAATTGATAAAATTTTATCATCATCTTCTATACTATTTATAACCTCTAGCTGATTTTTTTCTATGTTACTTAAAAAGTTTTGAATTTTTTTGGAATCATTTTCTATATCTTTATTTATCTGCTGTTTTAATATATTTTCAAAATAGTTAAATGTAAAATAACCTGATAGAAAAAATACTAAAGCTGTAGATATAGTTATATTTATTAAGCTTTTTGTTTTTAGTTTCATTTAATACTCTTAAAAAATTGGCTTTTGAAACTTGACATTATCTTTATCTACCATAATAGTATCTATAATTAAATTTTTTGGAACTTCTTTGCCTTCAATTAAAGATACAATTGTTTCAATCCCTTTTTTTGCACAAGTTGAATAGATAAAACTAGCTAACTGTTTACCATTTAAAATTGCATCTCTAGCTTCACTTATATAATCTATTCCAATAATAGGAATATCTCTTCTGTCATCTCTTTTATCAATTACAACTCTAGCTCCTGCTGCCATACTGTCACTTTGTGAATATATTGCATCAAAATGAATATTTTTATCATAAATTTCATCCATTGCTTTTATCGCATCATATCTAAGATAATTGGCTCTTACTTTTATAATTTTTATATCTTTATATTTATTTGCAATATCTTCAAAACCCTCTTCTCTTAAAGTTGTAGAAGTTACTTTGTCTAAGCCTTGCAACATAAGAATTGTCCCTTTATAATTTATTTTTTTTAAAAGATATTTAGCAGCTTCTTGAGCTATTTTATAATTATCAGGAGCGATAAATGATGTATAATTATCTTCACTAATTCCTCTACTTAATAATATAACTTTTATACCTTTATCTATCGCTTTTTTTAAAACTTTTGAAGTTATGCTAGGACTTATTGGACTTGTTACAATAAAATCATAATCATCTTTTATAAATTTCTCTATAGATGCTATTTGATTAGCAACAGAACCTTTTGCATCTGTTACTGTAACTTCCAAAAAATCATATTTTTTAGAGTAGTAAATTAATTGTTCAGCTTGAGCTTTTCTCCAATCATTTGCTAATGTATCTTGCGCGAATCCTATTTTATAAGTTTTGGCTTCTAAAAAACAAAATCCTACTAAAAGCGCTAAAATAATTTTACTAAGAGAGTTTCTATTCATTTTTTTCCTTGTTGTCAAAATGTATAAATCTTTTTTATTAAATATAAAAAATTAGTTATTTTTTTAATTTATACCCTTAAGAAGACAATTTATCAAGGAAAAATGTTATCTTATATAAACTTAAAATATTATTTTTTCTAAGAGTATCTATTCTCTTATTACTATTTCTTATAATGTTTTCTTCTTTTTACCTATTATATTTTTATATTACTGGTCTATTTAATCTTAAAAAGTATAAAGATGGTAAAACAAGTCCAAAAGTTATTGCAAAAAGTATAGATATTGATTTTAATCCATCATGAATAAATAACTCAACCAGTTCAGGTTTTGCGCCAAATCTATTTATACTTATTAAAGTAACCATTGCATTAAAAGCATAAGTTCCAGGTAAGATTGGAATAATAGATGCAACCGTATAAACAGGTCTTGGAACTTTATATTTTCTTGACCAATATAAAGCAACTACCCCAATAATTGCACTTGCTAAAAAAGTAGCTAACTCTATTCCAAAATCAAGTTCTAAAAAGATAGTTCTAAAATTGTAAGTAATTGCTCCACCAAAAGCACAATATTTAAGTGTATGTTTTGGAACATTAAATACCATTGCAAAACCCAAAGATGCAATAGCAGCAAAAACTGCTTGAACACAAAGTTGAATCAAAAGTTCCAAATTATCCTCCTAAACCCAAAATTGCAATTGCTAATATTATTCCAACTGTTGAAGCTAGTGTTAAAATCATTCCATCCATCCATCGCCCCCAACCCATCATCATATAGCCTTTAAAAGAGTCTAAAAATGAGTTAACAAAAGCAAATCCAGGAGCTAATAGTAAAACGCTGGCTGCTAAGGCTATATTTGGTGTAGATGTTATAGCAAATATTTTAGCCATTGCTGCAATAATAGTAGCTACAAATGCTGTTATTCCAAATGTAATAATCATCACAAATCTTCTTTTTGCAAGCTCTTGTCTTACAAACATTGCAACAAAAGCTGCAACAAAAGTAGTTGCTACTGCAAAATAATCTCCACCTTGCAAAAATGCAAAAGATGCACAAGCAAGTCCAACCATAAAAACAACTAACCACCTATTGTAATACTTTGTCTCTAAATTTTTTAAAATATCATATAAGTAGTTTATATCGTGATCATTTTTTTCCATTTTTAAAACAATATTTTGAATCTCACAAACTATGCTCATGTTTATAGGTTTATGATGAACTCTTCTTGTTGTTGTAACTGATTGTTCACCATAAAGTGTAGTTAAAACAATTGCTGATGGAATTAGTGATAACTCAACACTAGCAGCACCAAGTGCGCGACCTAGTCTTTGAGCTGTTTGCTCTATTAAAATACTTTCAGCTCCATATTCACTCATTAAAACAGCAGCTTTTATAATACCTCTTGTAATTATTGATTGTTCTTCGTAACTTAAATTCTTCATTTTATTTCTTGCTTCATTAGTTTTAGAAATTATACTAAAGTTTGTTATAATAAATGTTTTAAGGATATAAATGAGAGAAGTTACAGAGTTTTTTACAAAAAAAAATATACTATTTAAAGACTTTAAAGAGATTTTACCAAAAGAGCTAAATAGTAGAAAAAAGATAAAAATTTTTGTTGGAACAACAACTGATTTAAAATATTATGCAATTTTTGTTATTGATTCAAAAAGTAGATTTATAAAAAAAAGTGCTGAAGAGTTAATTGAATTTTCAAATATTTTATCAAGTTTTGTTGGACACAATTTTAAGGTAAAAGAGCTTTTAATAAAAAGCCCAATTTGTTCAAAAGCAAAAGAGTATTTAAAAGATTTAAAATGGAGCGTAAGAGTTGATTTTAAGTGATATTGGAAATACAAGCACAAAATTTTTTATAAATAATGAGATAAAAAACTACTTTAAAGATGATGAGATTCCAAAATTTAATGATGAGATTTTTTATATAAGTGTAAATGAAAAAGCAGAAAAAAAGCTTTTAGAAAAAAACCCAAATGCAAAAGATTTAAGCACTTTTATAGATTTTACAACCTCTTATAAAGGTATGGGAATTGATAGAGTTGTAGCATCTAGTTTTCAAAAAGATGCAGTTATTATTGATGCTGGAAGTGCGATAACAGTTGATATTATAGAAAATTTTGTTCACAAAGGTGGTTATATATTTTTAGGAGTTGAGAGTTTTTTAAAAGCTTATGAAAATATTTCGCCTCTGTTAAAGATAGATAGAAGTGATTTTGAAAAAAATATTAATTTAGATAAAATACCGCTTCATACAAAAGATGCTATTTTTTTTGCTTTATTAAAATCTATCATTTCACCAATAATTGAGATTTGTAAAGATAAAAATATAATATTCACAGGCGGAGATGGAGAGTTTTTATCTTCATTTTTTGAAAATAGCCAATATAAAAAAGATTTAATATTTGAAAATATGAAAAGGATAATAGATGCTAACAATTGCATTGCCTAAGGGAAGAATTGCTGATGAGACTCTTGATAGATTTGAAAAAGCTTTTGGAGAGAGATTTGTTTTTGAAGATAGAAAACTAATCTTAGAAAAAAGTGGTTTTAAGTTTTTAAATGTACGAAATCAAGATGTACCAACTTATGTTATGCATGGAGCTGCTGATTTAGGAGTTGTTGGTCTTGATGTTTTAGAAGAAAAAGAGTACGACTTAATCAAGCTTTTAGATTTAAAACTAGGACGATGTAAAGTTGCATTTGGACTTAGAGCTGGTGAAAAACTAAATTTTGATAAAAGTAAAATCACAATAGCAACAAAACATGAAAAAATAGCTAAAAAATTTTTTGAAGAAAAAGCTATGGCTGTTGAGATAATAAAACTTTATGGTTCTATTGAACTTGCACCACTTGTTGGACTTTGTGATTGTATTGTTGATATTGTTGAAACAGGCGAAACTATGAAACAAAATGGTTTAGAAGTAGGACCTACAATTATGGAGAGTAGCGCACATCTAATAGCAAATAAAAACTCATTTTATGCAAAAAAAGAGCTAATTTTTAATCTAAAAGATAATTTAGAGAAGTTTTTATAATGGGTTTAGATCTATACTCAAAAATTGAGCCATATTTAGATTTTGAAGAGGAGATTTACCATCTTCACAAAGATTTTTTAAAATTTATAATGGTAAATGATCTTGATAATATTATTGATATAGGTTGTGGTCAAGGCTATTTTTTAAATAATTTAGAAGCAAATAAGAAGAACTATTTAGGAGTTGATTTAAGTAGCAAGCAGATAAGAGTTTGCCAAGAAAAAGGTTTAAATGCAAAGAAAATTGATATAAAAGATATAAAAGAGAAGTTTGATTGTGCAACTGCAATTTTTGATGTTTTAAACTATATTCCTAAAAATGAGCTTGAAGATTTTATTATAAATACAAAAAATATTTTAAATAAAGATGGTTATTTTATTTTTGATGTAAATACATATTTTGGTTTTGATGAGATTGCACAAGGGTCAATAAATATAGATATTAAAGATAAATTTATAGCAATTGATGCTTTTTTTGAAAATAGTAAACTTCAAACAAATATAACACTTTTTGAAAAACAAGGTAACAACCTTTTCTCAAAAGAGCAAGATAGTATCACTCAAGAGTATCACTCAAAAGAGTTTTTAAAAGAGCTTTTAGAAGAATCTGGTTTTACTATAGTTGATATTAAAGAGTTTTTCTTACATTCAGATGAAAAAGCAGATAAACTAATATTTATTTGTAAAAAATAGTTTATGAGTAGCTTTGAAACAAGCTACTTATAATTATCATAAAAATATCTTATTTTAATCTTATATTTCAATTTTTCAAAGTAGAATCTTCTATAATCAAGGAGATCATATGCAGATAAATTCATTAAAAATAAAGCTTCTAGCAATAATAATTTTACCTTTTTCTATAGGTGTTTTTATTCTTTCTGGTATAAATTTTGAGGGAACTCATAAAACATTGGATACAACTTTAGAAAGATTCGAAAAAAGTATCACAAGAGAAAAAGAGTCTTTAATAAAACATCAATTTGAAGTTGTACAATCTTTAATAAATACAATTATTAAAAAAGAGAAAGATGTAGAAATAGCAAAAGAGAAAGTTATTGAACTTTTAACTGGGATTAGATACTTAGATGATAAAAGTGGTTACTTTTTTGCTTATGAAAAAAGAGGTGAAGATTACTATTTTGCATTTCATCCAGCAAATCCAAAATTAAATAATCAAAAAACAAATATTAAAGCTCCTGATATAAAAGGTTATGCTTTTAGAGAAGATTTAATTAAATATGCAAAAGATGCAAAATATGTATATTATCACTATGAAAACCCTGCAACAAAAGAGATTGTTTTAAAAATGGCCTCTTCTATCTATATTCCAGAGTTTAATTGGGTTTTAGTAACAGGAATATATGCAGATGATATAAAAAGAGAGATTAATCTTGTTCAAGATAGGGTTATAAAAGATTTAGACAAACTATTTTGGATAGCAATTTTTGTAACAATAGTTTTAAATATTGTTTTGATTATAATAATAATACCTTCAATAAACAAAATTATTTTAAAACCACTAAATATTTTTCAAAATACACTTGAAACTTTTTTCAAATATTTAAATGGTGATAGTAAAACAGTAAATAGAATAAAAAACTACTCAAAAGATGAGATTGGTCAAATGTCTAAAACTCTTGATGAAAACATAGAGATAGCTAGAAAAGAGATTGAAGATAATAATATTTTTATAAATAATAGTATAGAAATTTTAGGAAAGTTTCAAAAAGGAGATTTATCTCAAAGATTAAATGTAGAGGTTGAAGAACAAAACTTAATAAAACTAAAATCTGTTATTAATCAAATGGCCCAAGAGCTTGAACAAAATATTGTAAATATTTTAAAAGTTATTGATGAGTATAGTAGATATAACTATATGAATAAAGTTGATACTTCAAAAATATCTAATCATATTTTGAAACTTGCAAATGGTGTAAATACTTTAGGTTCATCTATTACAAAAATGTTAATAGAGAATAAAAACAATGGAGAAACACTATCACAAAGTTCAAATACTCTTTTGGAGAATGTTGAAAAACTAAATGAAAGCTCTACAACAACAGCTGCAAATCTTGAAGAAACGGCTGCTTCACTTGAAGAGATGACTTCAAATTTAAGAAGTAGTACACAAAATGTTGAAAAGATGTCAAATATAGCTATGAGTGTTACATCAAAAGCAACTTCTGGTGAGAATTTAGCAAAACAGACAGCACAGGCAATGGAAGAGATTAATAAAGAAGTAACTTCTATAAATGAAGCTATTACAGTTATTGACAATATTGCATTTCAAACAAATATTTTAAGTCTAAATGCAGCTGTTGAAGCAGCAACTGCTGGGGAAGCTGGAAAAGGGTTTGCAGTTGTTGCTCAAGAAGTTCGAAATCTTGCAAGTAGAAGTGCAGAAGCTGCAAAAGAGATAAAAGAGTTAGTTGAATCAGCTACAAAAAAAGCAAATAGTGGTAAAACTGTTGCAAATGAGATGATAGATGGTTATTTAGAGTTAAATAGTGATATTCAAGAGACTATAAATTTAATAAAAGATTTTGAAAATGCAAGTAAAGAGCAACTATTAGGAATTGAGCAGATAAATAGTGCAGTATCTCAGCTTGATCAAAAAACTCAAGAGAATGCAAATGTTACAAGTGCTACAAAAGATATAGCAATTTCAACAAATAATATAGCAAAACTTATTATTGATGATGTAAATGAGAAGAGATTTTAGAGATTAAACTCTAACCTCTCTCATAATAAAAAACCAATCCCTATTAAAATTTGTTTTTATAAACTTTTTTTTATGAGGAATTAAACAATCTGAACAATTTTGATGAATAGCACTATTTGTAGAAAACTGGCTACCTTTTTTAGAGTTTATGCTACAAACTGAGTATAAAATTTTATTATCCTCTGTTTTTTTAATACCTAAATCATTAAATCTAAAGTGTGGACAAGCACACAAATAGCAGTTTAAATCTTCCATATCGTGGCACTTTTTACTCTCTTTATATAAAGGACAAAAATCTGGTTCATTCTTAAGCATATTTTCAAATTTAAAATACTCTATAATCTCTTCATTACTTAAATTTTCTAACTTTTTTAAAACAGTTTTATGAAGTTTGCCTTGTTTTAAAAACCACTCTTCATAGGTCATTTTTTGTCATCTTTTTTATTTAATATTTTTTTTGAAAAACTAAAAATAGAGTTTTTTTTACTCTCTTTTTTTTCAGCTAAAAGTTTTTTTATCTCACTTGAAAGGTTCTCAAGATTTTTTGGAGTATAGATACTATTGCTTATTTTCATTTTCATCTAAATCTCTTTTTAAATAGTTTTGAAGCTCTTTAATGGCAGCTTCATTTTTTATTGTAAATTTAATCTCTATTCTTCTTGAAGCATCTTTATCTTCAACACCATTTTCATCATAAATCAAATTTGAAGATGATTTTCCACTTGAGCTTACAAAACTATTTAAAAGCTCAGCCTCCACAATCTTCTCTTCATATAAAAACTGCATAACACTCAAAGCTCTTCTTTGAGACAAAAATAGATTTGTAAGATAGCTTCCATCACTATCTGTATAACCTTCAATGATTATATTTTCAATATATCTATTAATCTCTTCATCCTTTAATAGTAAATCAAAGTAATTTTTTAAAACATCTTTCAACTCTTTTTTAGAGAGCTCTTTTAGTGTAAAAGAGTTTTTATCAAATAGTATATTTGATGAGAATTTTATAGCTCCACTTTTTTTATCAATTTGTATTGAATTCGTTAGTTTTTGGCTAATTTTTGAGATGAGTTCAAACTTTATTCCGCTTAGAGAGTTTAATTTATTTTTTACTATTTGAAAATCATTTTGAAGTTTTAAAATCTCTTGCTCTTTTATAATAATCTCATCTAAACTTTTTTGCTGTTTCTCATCAATTTCAATAAATAATTTAACAATATCTTGTAAAATATTTTCAAGATTCTCTTTTTCCTCTTTTACTTTTTGAATCTCTTCATCAAGTTCTAACTGAATTAAACTTGAAGTATCAAGTTCATTTAGAACAATATTTAAGTTATTTTCAAGTTGAAATATCTTTTCTAAACTTTTACTATATAGATCTTGCGTAGTTTTAAGTTTTAAAACAAGTTCACTATTTTTATCTTCACTATTTTCAAGCGTATTTTGAGTATAAATATATTTAACAACAATTAAAGCAATTAAAAGAATAAAAACAAATAGTAATCCAGCCATTAAATCAGCATATGAAACCCAAAAATTATCCTCTTTTTCACTACTATTTTTATACATTTTTCTACTTTGATAAATCTTTAAATATTGATAAGTTTTGAACAATAGCAACAGTTTGTTCATCTATTTGTTTTAGTGACTCTTTTAATCCCTCTTTATATTTCCACTCAATTTTCTCTATATCACCTTTCATCGTCTCTATACTTTTTACTATATTTGAATATATAGCTTTTAGATTTTCACTACTTAAATTGTTCATATGAGAGTTTAACTCAATAATATTTTTATTTAAATCATTTGACATATCTATAAAAATATCATTTTGATTTTTGATTTTATAATTAAGGCTCTCTGCACTACTAAGTAATCTTTCAAAATTTGAGATATTTTTATCAATTTTATGTGATAAATCTAGCTCTTTTTCTAAAACTCTCTCTAAATTTTCAAATCTAGTTTCAATACTATCATTTAGAGTTTTCATAACTTTGCTTGATGTTAACTCTTTAAAAATATCATTTATTTTTGAAAAGTTATCGATATTGCTTTTTATATGAATTGATTCAATATCAATCTTTGTCCAAAAAAAGTTTTTTGTACTCTCTTTGATTATATAACTATCTTTTGAAAATCTACTCATTCCAAATTTTTCAAAAAATATCCACCAAATAGATAGAAAAATTCCATAAATAGATACATAAAATGCAGTTGCAACTCCACCTAAAAGTTTTGTAATCTCTAAATCCAAAGCAATACTATCTCTTGAACTGAAATCTGGCATTGTAATAGCAATAGATATAAAAGTTCCCAAAATACCTAATGTAGGAAATATTCCACCAGCAATATTTGAAAAATTACTATTTCTTAAATTGCTTGTGTACTCTTTTAAAAAATCATCAACACTTCCATTTGCTTTTGTTTGATTATCAATTGTTAAAAGATTATTATTAACATACTCAAGTAGCTCATTTTTCATATTTTCATATCTTGTTTTAAATTTACATGATACTAAATATGCGTTGTGTGGTATAAAAAATAGATAGATAAAAAATATAAATCCTATTAAAATAACTGTATGAATCTCAATTTTAAGAGGTAGATAATCAAAATAGCACAATAAAACCAAAGCAAAAAGTAGTGCTGGAGTAAAAAATAGTGTAAATATTTTCATAAATGGGCTACATTTTGTAATAAATTTAGAGTTTAACAAAGTCAAATCATCAGATTTAAACATATTTTTTCCTTAAAAGTTTTAAAATGGTTCACATTTTATCATAAATAAATAAAATATAAAAAAATAGGGAATCTTTATGAAAATATTAATTTTATCAATACTTTCAATCAATTTTTTATTTGCAAATATTACAAACTATACAATTAGAGTTTGTGTTACATCTACACTTGAATATGCAAAAGCTTGTCAAAATAAAATTGAAAAAAGTATGAAAGAAAAGGCTTTTATAGTTAAAAAAAACAATAGATATTTTACAAATTTAAATATCTTTGATAATTTAGAAAAAGCAAAAGAGAGTTTAAAAAATGGATCTTCTTATTTAAAAGAGCAAAAAGCATATCCAAAATTGTTAACTGAAGATATTTTAAATGAACTAAACAATAATAAATCTTTTATAGATTTAGATCAAAATAATATTTTAGAAGATTTATACAATGTTAGTTTAAAAGAGTTTGATAATCAAAAAAACAACTCAAAAAATAGCCTAAAAAATAGAAAAAGAGCTATAAACAATTTTGATTTTGATGAGTTAATTTTAAAAGTTGATTCACAAAATAATATTATGGAACTTTTTGCTAAAAAGAGTAATGAAGAGATACTTCTAAGAAGTTATGTCGTTTCAACTGGAAAAAATAGTATCAAAAAACCTCAAGGTCTTGGTTTTATTACAGAAATATCTTTAAATCCTGTTTGGTATCCAACATCTGATACTAAAAAAAGTTTTGCCAAAAGAGGAATTATCTTGCCAGATGTAGTTCCTCCAAACCATAAATATAACTATATGGGTGAAGCAAAATTAAATCTATCTCATATTGTTGATGGGAACTCTACTTATAGAATTCATGGAACTTTAAATGAAAACACTCTTGGATATAGTGTTAGTGCTGGATGTATTAGAATGAAAAATGAAGAGGTTGTTGAACTTGCAAATTTAATAGAGGATTTCTCTATTATTTATGGTTTGCATAAGGTAAAAGTAATACTATCTTAAAGTGGTTACTAGTAACCACTCTGTTTTAAAAACTCTTCAATATTTAAAGCAACTTTCTCAACCAATCTTTTTCTAGCTTCAACACTAGCCCAAGCTATATGAGGAGTTAAAAGTAATCTTTGTTTATTTACTACTTTTAAAAGTGGATTATCTTTTGCTATTGGCTCCAAACTTAAAACATCTAAACCACACAAAATATCTCTTTGGTCTAGTATTTTTGCTAAATCCTCTTCATTTATAATTCCACCACGACCTAGATTTAGTAAAATTGCTCCATCTTTTAGCATATTTAGCTCTTTATATTTTAATAAATCTTTTGTTTTTTCATTTAAAGGTGCATGAATTGAGACAATATCGCTTGTTTTTAATAACTCTTCCAAACTTAAACTTTTATACTCGCTATTTTTATTTTCACCACTTGTAGAGTAGTAAACAACTTCACAGTTAAAAGCTTTTGCTTTTTTTGCAAAATCTCTACCAATCTCACCAAGACCAATAATTCCAACTCTTTTATTATCAAGTTCATAAAATGGCATATCAATATGTGTAAAAATATCACTATTTTGCCAATTACCATTATCTACATAATTTTTGTAGTAGTTTAATTTTTGAACAAAATATAAAATCATAGAGAATCCAAGTTGAACAACACTGCTTGTTGAGTATCCAGCAACATTTTTAACCACAATATTTGAATCTTTTGCATAATTTAAATCAACATTATTTGTGCCTGTTGCAGTTATACAAATTAGTTTTACTTTAGAGTTCTCTAACTCATCTTTTCCTACATAAACCTTATTTGTTAAGATAATATCAGCATCTTTTATTCTACTTTTTGTCTCATCTTTTTTTGTAACATCATACGATGTAACACTACCAAATTTGTTAAAAATTGAAACATCTATATCAAATCCTAATGTTTTTCTATCCAAAATTACTATTTTCATATTTAATCCTTTCATTATCTTCTATGCGAAGTTTTTGGTAAACTAACCTGCTTTTGTAAATCTATACTTAAATTATTGTAAAAAAGCTCTCCATAATTTGTCTCTCTATTGATTGTCTCATAAGCTTGAGTAATCGTGTTATTGTATTTGAGTGCATCTTGAAGTATCTTTAAAATTTTCACAGAATCCAAAAAATTTACATGAGATGGAGCTTCTATTGGTGAGCTATAGTATTTATGCATTCTTTCTACTAAATTTTTATTTCTTATTTCAATAAATACCGACTCAATTGGTGATTTAAAAAATAGAATCTTATTTTTTACATTTATAGATATATATGTTGTCTCCATCCCATATATTTTTCTAGAGAATGAGTCAAAAAGAAACAATTTTTTATTATAATTATTATTAAAAAGCTCATACATAAGCTCTAAAATCTTTATTTTTTCATCTTTTGTAAAAAAATTTCCAATACTTGCAAAACAAAAACTTAAAACTGATTTTATAGAGTACCACTCTGTTGTATCATAGTCATATCTTAACATTTGATCAATTCTCTCTTGCTTTAGCTCTTCAATATCAGGGCTTGTAGATGTTTTATAAACTCTTCTAACAGCACTATCTCTATACATAGGACCTGGAAACTGAGCTTGAATTACAAATCTTCTATTTTTTTCATGCTCTATTATATATTGCAATCTTCCTTTATAATCCTCATCAATAATTCTTACCTCTTTTTGAGGAATTAAAGTGATTGATTTTAAAAACTCTTCACCATAACAAGCATCTTCCCAAATATATTCAGGGTATCTAAACTCTTTACAAATTTTTGCTTTAATTTCACTACTTATTTCAATACCACTAACTCTATCAATCCATGATGTTATAGTTCTTCTATCTTTATCAATTAAACTAGCAAATTTAGATATACTAAGATTTGATCTATTGTAAATCTCTATAAATTTATCTATTGAATTTTTAAAATCCATAAGCTCCCTTTAATAATTTTTTTGCATATTGTACAAAAAAAACACATAAAAACAACTTTTGTACATTTTAAAAATATTGTATAAAAATTGTAGTTTTGGATTATAAAATAGTACATACAAAAGAAATCAAAATCGATATAATTTTTGGACAATATTTTTAAAGGATATAGAAATGACAAGTGCAGGAAAAAAATTCAGAGAAGCCCTAAAAGCTTCAAGTCCACTACAAATTGTTGGAACAATTAATGCGTACCAAGCATTACAGGCAACAAAAGTAGGACACAAAGCAATCTACTTAAGTGGTGGAGGAATTGCAAATGCTTCTTATGGTTTACCAGACTTAGGTATGACAATGATTGAAGATGTTTGTATTGATATTAGAAGAGTTACTTCTATTTGTGATACACCACTAATTGTTGATGCAGATACAGGTTGGGGACATGCATTTAATGTGGCTAGAACTGTTAAAGAGTTTATTAGAAGTGGTGCTGCTGGAATGCATATTGAAGATCAAGTTGCTGCTAAAAGATGTGGTCATAGACCAAATAAAGAGTTAGTATCTACTGAAGAGATGTGTGATAGAATCAGAGCTGCTGTTGATGCTAAAAAAGAGTTAGACCCAGATTTCTATATTATTGCAAGAACTGACGCACATGCTAGTGAAGGTCAAGCTGCTGCAATTGCTAGAGCTAAAGCTTATGTTGAAGCTGGTGCTGATGCTATTTTTGCTGAAGCTGTACATACTTTAAAAGAGTATAAAGAGTTTACAGATGCTATGACTGTACCAGTTTTAGCAAATATTACAGAGTTTGGAGCAACTCCTTTATTTACAACTGAAGAGTTGGCAAGTGTTGGAATTGCAATGGTTCTTTACCCACTTTCAGCATTTAGAGCAATGAATAAAGCTGCATTAAATGTTTACCAAGAGTTAAAAGATAAAGGAACTCAAGAGGGTGTTATTAATACAATGCAAACAAGAATGGAGTTATATGATATGTTAAACTACCACTCTTATGAGCAAAAAATGGATGAACTATTTTCAAAAGGAAAAGCTAAGTAATTAGCTTTTACAATAAAAATTTAATATAGATATTACTAAGGAGAATTTATGAGCGGATTAGCAGGAGTTACAGCTGGACAATCAGCTATTTGTACATGCGGTTTAGGAAATGGTTTAAACTATAGAGGTTATGATATTGCAGACCTTGCTTTAAACACAGATTTTGAAGAGGTAGCATATCTATTATTAGTTGGTGAATTACCAAATGCTGCACAATTAAAAGATTTTAGAAGAAAAATAATTGCAGGTAGAGAGTTACCAATTTCAGTTAAAAATGTTTTAAAATCAATCCCAGCATCATCACACCCAATGGATGTTATGAAAACTGCAACAGCAGCACTAGGATGTGTTGAACCAGAAGCTGAAGATTTTTCTGATCAAATGGCTAAAATTATTAGACTTTTAGGAGCATTCCCATCATTTTTAGTTTACTGGCACCACTGGCACAAAAATGGTAAAGAGATTTGCCTAAAATCTGAAGAGACAACAATTGCTGGATTTATTTTAGAAAGACTTAAAGAGAAAAAGCCTCTAGCAGTTGAAGTAAAAGCTATGAATGCGATGCTTACACTTTATGCAGAGCATGAGTTCAATGCATCAACTTTTGCAAATAGAATTACAGCATCAACTCTATCAGACATCTACTCTTGTATGACAACAGGAATTGGGACATTAAAAGGTCACTTACATGGTGGAGCAAATGAAGTTGCTATTAAATTTGTACTTCAATTTGACAATGTTGAGCATGCACTTAAATCTGTTGATGAACTATTTGCTAAAAAAGAGAAAATTATGGGATTTGGACACAGAGTTTATAGAAATCTAGACCCAAGAAGCCCAGTTGGTTTTGAATTAGCAAAAGAGTTAAAAGAGTTAGAAACTTCAGATCCAAAACTATTTGATATTGCAACAGCAATTAGAGACAAAGTAAAAGCTGAAAAAGGTTTACCAGATAATATTGACTTCTTTGGCGGATTAATTTACCACTATATGGAAATTGAAAGACTTTACTATACACCATTATTTATTATGTCAAGAGCTGCTGGATGGGCTGCACATGCATTTGAACAAAGAGCTAACAATAGAATAATCAGACCAAGTTCTGAATACACAGGACCAGAGCCTAGAGCTTTTGTTCCTCTAAAAGATAGAAAATAATCTTTAAATTTAGGCTAAATTTAGCCTAAATTTTTTTTTATAATCAAATTTAAAAATATGGAAAATAAAATGACAAACGAAAAATATCTTAAACAATTAGATGGTTTAGATGTTAAATACTATGATGTAAAAAGTGCAGTTGAAGATATCACACCTGGTTCTTTTGCAAAACTTAACTACACATCAAGAGTATTAGCAGAAAACTTACTTAGAAAATGTCCTAGTGTTGATTTAAAAGATTCACTTATTCAATTAATAGAAAAAAGAACAGACAAAGATTTCCCTTGGTATCCATCAAGAGTTATCTGTCACGATATCTTAGGGCTTACAGCTTTCGTTGATTTAGCAGGGTTAAGAGAAGCAGTTGCAAGCAAAGGTGTAGATCCACAAAAAATTAATCCAGTTGTTCCAACTCAATTAATCGTTGACCACTCATTAGCAGTTGAGTGTGGTGGATTTGATCCAGATGCTTTCCAAAAAAATAGAGATATTGAAGATAGAAGAAATGCAGATAGATTTGATTTTATAAACTGGACTAAAAAAGCATTTGATAATGTTGATGTTATTCCTCCAGGAAATGGTATTATGCACCAAATTAATCTTGAGAAAATGTCTCCAGTTATTCATAATATTGATGGTATCGCATCTCCTGATACACTTGTTGGAACTGATTCACACACGCCTCATGTTGATGCTCTTGGAGTTATTGCTGTTGGAGTTGGTGGACTTGAAGCTGAAAATGTAATGCTTGGAAATCCATCTTATATGAGAGTTCCAGAAATCATTGGAGTTGAAATTACTGGTACTAGAGGAGCTGGAATTACGGCTACTGATATAGCTTTATCTTTAACTTCATTTTTAAGAGATAACAATGTTATTTCTGCATATTTAGAGTTCTATGGAAGCGGAATTAAATATCTTGATTTAGGAGATCGTGCAACTATTTCTAATATGACTCCTGAGTATGGTGCAAGTGCTGCTATGTTTGCTATTGATGATAGAACTATTGACTATTTAAGAATCACTGGAAGATCTCCTGAGCAAGTAAAATTAGTTGAAACTTATGCAAAAGCAAATGGTCTATGGGCAGATACTTTATCAGAAGCAACATATGCAAGAACAATTAAATTTGATTTAACAACTGTTACAAGAACATTAGCAGGTCCATCTCAACCACATAAACTTCTTCCTGTATCAGCTCTTGATGATAGAGGAATTGCTAAAAAAATCGAAATTTCAAATGATGTTATGCCAGATGGTGCGGTTTTAATTGCTGCTATTACATCATGTACAAACACATCAAATCCAAGAAACGTTGTTGCAGCTGGATTATTAGCTAAAAAAGCAAATGAGCTTGGATTAAGCAGAAAAAGATGGGTAAAATCTTCACTTGCTCCTGGTTCAAAAGTTTCTGAAATATATTTAAAAGATTCTGGTCTTTTAGGTGAATTAGAGAAATTAGGATTTGGAATTGTAGGTTTTGCTTGTACAACATGTAATGGTATGAGTGGTGCACTTGATCCAAAAATTGAAGCTGAAGCAACTGCAAGTGGTGTTTATACAACTGCTGTTTTATCAGGAAATAGAAACTTTGATGGAAGAATTCACCCATTTATTAAAGAGGCATTCCTAGCTTCACCTCCACTTGTAGTTGCATATGCACTTGCTGGAAGTATTAGAGTTAATATTGAAACAGGTGTTATTGGAATTGACAAAAATGGAAATGAAGTAAGACTTAAAGATCTTTGGCCAAGTGATGAAGAGATTGATGCAATTGTTTACAAATCTGTAAAACCAGAGATGTTTGCAAAAATATATGACCCAATGTTTGCAAAATCAGACAAAGGTGAAAAAGCTGAGCCATTTTATAAATGGGATGCAAAATCAACATATATTCAAAAACCACCATATTGGGAAGATGCATTTATGAGTATGCCAGCTCTTAAAAACTTAAGACCACTTGGAGTATTCCCAAATGATATTACAACAGACCACTTATCACCTTCAAATGCTATTCAAGCAAATAGTGCATCTGGTGAGTATTGTTTAAAAATGGGATTGCCACTTGAGGATTTAAACTCTTATGCAACACATAGAGGTGACCATAACACAGCTCTTAGAGCAACTTTAGCAAATCCAAAACTATATAATGAGATGGTTAAAGATGAGAATGGTAAAGTTAAACAAGGAAGCCTAACAAAAATTATGCCAGAAGGCAAAGAGTCAAGAATGTGGGAAGCAATAGAGACTTATATGGAAAGAAAACAACCATTAATTATCGTTGCTGGAACAAACTATGGTCAAGGAAGTTCAAGAGATTGGGCAGCTAAAGGTGTAAGACTTGCAGGTGTTGAAGTTGTAATTGCTGAATCAATTGAAAGAATTCATAGAACTAACCTTGTTGGAATGGGTGTTTTACCACTACAATTTAAAAAAGGTGATACAAGACACACTTACAACATAGATGGAACAGAGACATTTGATATCTTAGGAAACATTGAACCAAGAGGTGATTTAACAGTTTCTATGACTAGAGCAAATGGTGAAAAAGTAGAGTTCAAAGTAACTTGTAGATTAGATACAACTGCAGAAGTTGAAGTTTACAAAGCTGGTGGAATTTTACAAAAATTCGCAAAAGATGTTATTGCTGAAAATAAATAATACTTAAGCTCTTACTTTTCTTTTTACAAAGAAAAGTAACAAAAGATGTAATCCTGCTTTATGCAGGTAAAATCGGGACACCCGTTATTTTTTTAACGAAATTTATTTACAGAAATCTCTTTCCTAAAAAAACAAAGTGTCCCCTTTTTTAATTAAACAAACTAGATTTAGTAAAAGAATTTATTGATTTTTTTACTAAGTTTAAATTTTAGGAGAAAATATGAGTAGTTATAGACCACAAATAAGAGTAAAAGCAACATATATGAGAGGTGGAACTTCAAAAGGTACATTTTTTAATATAGCAGACCTTCCAAAAGAAGCACAAGAGGACAGAGTAAAAAGAGATAAACTTCTTCAAAGAATAGTTGGAAGTCCTGATATTTATAAACAACAAATGGATGGTATGGGAGGAGCAACTTCTTCTACTTCTAAAGCAATTTTAGTTGGTAAATCAACTGTTCCAAATCATGATGTTGATTACTATTTTGGACAAGTTGCAATTGACAAAGATTTTATGGATTGGAGTGGAAATTGTGGAAACTTAAGTTCAGCAGTTGGACCTTTTGCTATTCATGAAGGGCTTGTTGATAATGTTCCGCAAAATGGTGTTTGTTGTGTAAGAATTTGGCAAGCAAATATCAAAAAAACAATTCTTTGTTATGTAACAATGGTTGATGGACAAGTAAAAGAGATGGGAGATTACTATATTGATGGTGTTGCTTTTCCAGCAGAAGAGATTTTACTAGAATTTGCAGAACCTGTTGATCCAAGTGAAGAGTTATTTCCAACTGGAAATTTAGTAGATGATTTAGAAGTTCCAGGTATTGGAACATTTAAAGCAACTATGATTACTGCTGGAATTCCAACAATATTTTTAAATGCTGCTGATATTGGATACAAAGGAACAGAACTTCAAGCTGATATAAATAGTGATGCCCAAGCCTTAGCTAGATTTGAAAAAATAAGATCTTATGGTGCTTTAAAAATGGGTCTTATAAGTGATTTAAAAGAAGCAGAGACAAGACAACACACTCCAAAAATTGCTTTTGTAGCTCCAAAATCTGATTTTACTACTTCAAGTGGAAAAGAGGTAAAAGCTAGCGAAATTGACCTGCACGTACGTGCTTTATCTATGCAAAAACTTCACCATGCAATGATGGGAACAGCTTCAGTAGCTATTGGAGTTGCTGCTTGTATTGAAGGAACTTTAGTAAATATAGCTGCTGGTGGAGGTGAGAAAACTGCTGTTGAGTTTGGTCATCCATCTGGAACTTTAAAGGTTGGAGCAGTTATCAAAAAAGAGAACGGAAAATATATAGTTGATAAAGCTACAATGAGCCGAAGTGCAAGAATTATTATGAAGGGTGAAGTTTACGCACCCGCAAATATAATGGAATAAAAAATGAGAAAAATAACTCTTCTTGCCTTATTTATAGGTTTATTACAAGCAGAAAATTTTCAAGAGTATCAAAAAGAGCAAGAGAGTAATTTTCAAAAAAGAATAGACTCTTTTAATGCACAAAAAAATAGAGATTTAAACTCTTTTAATCTTTATAAAGAAAACTCTCTTAAAGAGTTTGAAGAGTATAAAAAGGCTCAACAAGAAGCTTTTGATGAGTTTAAAAACGAAGCATCAAAACTTTGGGAAGTTGCAAAAATGCCAACTGCAAAATCTTTAGTAAATTATACAGATGATAAAAAAACTAGAGGTGAAATAGATTTTGAAAATGAAAGAATTGTTGTTGAAACAATAGCAAGCTCTTATGAAGAGGCTAGTAAAAATTTAAAAAAAGAGTTAGCTCTTCTTGCAAGTATTGATACAGATGAGTTTAATCGTATAGATCCATTTGAAAAAAAACTATCAAATATAAAACCAAAAAGTAGTATTGTAAGCTCATCTTTAAAAAATGAGTCTATTTTATCAAATGTTATATTTGGTAAAAAACCAACAAATAAAGAGTTAAATCTCTATACAAATAAAAATATAAACAATCAAACAATAAAGGTACGAAATAATCCAAAAGTACCAAATCAAAAAGTTTATAGTGTAGTTGTAGCAATGCCAAGTGATGCCATGGTTAAAAAATCAAAAGAGTATGAAAGTGAAGTTACAAAACAGGGAAAAATACGAGAGATTCCAAAAAGTTTAATATTTGCAATTATGCACTCTGAAAGTAGTTTTAATCCAAAAGCAAGATCACATATCCCAGCTTTTGGTCTTATGCAAATAGTTCCAAGCTCTGCTGGAAGAGATGTTTATAATTTCTTATATAAAGAGGAAAAACTTGTAAGCGATACATATCTTTATAACTCAACAAACAATATAACAATGGGAACAGCATATTTACATATGTTATATTATAAATATCTATCAAGAATAACAAATGATGAAAGTCGTTTATATTGTGCAATTGCAGCTTATAATACAGGAGCTGGAAATGTTGCTAGAACTTTTTCAAAAACAACAAATATGGCAAATGCAGCACCAATAATAAACTCAATGACTCCAAAACAGGTCTATAATAAACTCTTAAAAGATTTACCTTATGATGAGACTAAAAACTATCTACAAAAAGTAACTGCTAGAATGCACTCTTATTCAGAAATTTATGGTAAGAACTAGATATCTCTAGCTCTTAGCCTCTTTTTTACTCTTCTTAGCTTTTTGTCTATTCTCTTTAAAGTTCATATAGTACTCTATTTCACTTGGTGTTAAAATTTTTATTGTATTTGTACTTCCTGGAAGTCCAACTGGATATCCAACTGTACAAATATACAATCCTTGTTTATTTAAAACACCATTTTTCTCTAATGTTCTTAACATCTTTTGAATCATTTTAGATGCCTGTGCTTCTTTAATTACAGCAACTGGTTCAACTCCCCAAATTGCAGTTAAAAGTGTCAAAGTCTCTTTATTGTGCGTAAATGTATAAAGTGGTGTTTTTGGTCTATATCTTGACATCTTTCTAGCAGAGTTTCCTGTACTTGTTAAAGATAAAATTCCACAAGCATTTAAATCATCAGCAAGTTTTGTAACTGTTGCTTGAATCACATCAAACTCATCTAAATATGGCAAAGAGTCTCTTTTTGTATGGTCATAAATTTTTTCTGTTTGGCTAATAATATTTTGCATAGTCTCAACAACATTTGTTGGATTATCTCCAACAGCACTCTCTTCAGAAAGCATTACAATATCAGTTCCATCTAAAACAGCATTTGCAACATCTGAAATCTCAGCTCTTGTTGCTCTTTCATTCTGAGTCATAGACAGAAGCATTTGAGTTGCAGTAATTACAGGGATTCCTCTTTCATTTGATTTTTTAATCAACATTTTTTGAATAGTAGGAACATCATAATAAGGAACTTCAATTCCTAAATCTCCCCTTGCAACCATTATTCCATCACTATTATCCATAATCTCATCTATATTTGAAACAGCATCAAACTTCTCAATTTTTGCTATTAATTTTCCATTATAATTTCCTAGAAGCTTTCTTGCTCTTTTCATATCATTTGCATTTTGAACAAAAGAGATTGCAAAATAGTCAACTCTATTTTTAACTCCCCATGCAATATCAGCTTCATCTTTTTTTGTAATAACTTCAATATTTATAACAGTATTTGGAAAATTAACACCCTTTCTTGAACTTAATGTTCCAAAGTTTTCGATTTGAGCAACAACCTTTGGTTTAGTCTCAATAACTTTTGCTTTTATAACTCCATCATATAAATAGATATACTCATCTTTTTCTATTTTCTCTAAAATATATGGATAATTAATAGATACAACATACTCATTTTCAGATTTTTTATATCCAACAATCTCCTCTTTTTCAAAAGTTATAGTATCTTTACTCTTTAAGTTAAACGGCTCTTTTAGCTCTCCAACTCTTATTTTTGGTCCAGAAATATCTTGTAAAATTCCTACAATTTTATTTTTATTTTTCATTGCAGTTCTAATATTATCAATTGTCTCTTGATGATACTCATGACTACCATGTGAAAAATTCAGTCTAAACATATTAGCACCAGCATCAATTAATCTTTCAATCATCTCTAAACTATTGCTTGCAGGTCCTAAAGTTGCTAAAATTTTTGTCTTTTTTTGCATTTAATCTCCTTTAAATATGAGATTATACTCTTTTATTTGTTACTCTTTAGTTACAGATGGTGTAAACCAACTATTAAGAATTTTATGAGTATAATTTCTTCCCATTTTTTAAAGGAAGAGAGTTTGGAAGTAATAATAAACGGTAAATTACAAAAAATAGAGAGTAATTTAACACTAGAAGAGATAATAAAAAATTTAAAAAATATTGATGAAATTATGGCTTGTGCAGTTAATATGGATATTGTAAAAAGAGATGAATGGTGCAATTATATACCACAAAAAAATGATACTATTGAACTTTTAACTTTCGCTACAGGTGCATAAATATGAGTAGAGCTAAGGGAGATTTTGCAGAAGAAAGAGCAGTTTTTTTTCTGCAAGAGCTTGGCTTTACAGTTGTAGAGACAAATTTTTATGCAAAAAAAATAGGCGAAATTGATATTATTGCAATAAAAGATGGTGTTTATCACTTTTGTGAAGTAAAATCAGGTGAAGATTATGAAACTGCAATATCAAATCTAACAAATTCTAAGTTATCAAAAGTAAAAAGAAGTGCTCTTTACTATTTACAAATTAAAAATTTAGATGTTAATTTTTGTATTGATGCAATAGTTGTAAATGAAGATAGAATAGAGTTTTTAGAGAATATAACTTTATAAAAATAGCCAAAGATGAAGGTCGCAAAAACATCTTTGGCTTGTTTTAGTGTACTTTGAAATACAAAAAAGATTTTACAATCTTGTAATAGCAAAAAACTAGCATTTTAAAAATTTAATCAATTTTTAGCTATTATATCTATTAATTAATGGAGTGAATTTGTATAAAAAAGAGCTTGAAGCAATAGAAAAAGCAAATAGAACAAGAAATAGAGTTCTATTTAATAATCAATTATTAGATTTAGCATCAAATGACTATTTAGGATTAGCAAAAAATAGAAAACTTTTTGAAAAAGCATATAAAAGAGTTTTAAAAAACAACTACTTTGCACCAAAAGCATCAATGCTTGTAAATGGTTATTCAAAAATTCATAAAGATTTTGAAAAAAAACTCTCTTTTGCAAATGGTTTTGAAGATGCAATTATTGTTGGAAGTGGTTTTTTAGCAAATATCTCTTTGCTAGAAGCGCTGGTTCGAAAAGGTGATATGCTTTTTATTGATGAAGAGTATCATGCAAGTGGTATTTTAGCCTCAAAACTTTTAGATAAAAATCAAGTAGTTACATTTTTGCATAATGATGAGAAAGATTTAGAAAATAAAATTTTATCATCAAATAACAGTGGAAGAAAGATTATTGCAATAGAGGGTGTTTACTCTATGAGTGGTAATTTAGCAAAAAAAGAGATTTTTGAAATAGCCAATAAATACAAGGCTATTTTAGTGGTAGATGAAGCTCATAGTTCTGGAGTAATTGGAGATAATCTTTTAGGAATTTTTGATTTTTATAATATAAAAATTGAAAAAAATCATATAAAAATGGGGACTTTAGGAAAAGCTTACGGCTCTTATGGAGCATATATATTAGCCTCAAAAGATATCATAAAATTTTTAGAAAATAGAGCAAAACCGATTATATATTCAACAGCTCCTTCACTTTTTGACACAGCCCTTGGATTGGAATCTTTAAAATATATTTTAAATAACAAGCAAAAACTAAAACAAAAAATTAATAAAAACTTAAGTATAATCCAAAGCTATTTAGGAATAGATTCAAAATCACTTATTATTCCAATATTAGTAAATGATAATAAAAAAGTTTTAAAGATCCAAAAGAGCTTAAAAAAGAGTGGATTTTTAGTTGGAGCAATAAGGCAACCAACAGTTAAAAGTGCTATTATTAGACTTATTGCAAAAATCGATATTAGTAACAATAAGTTAAAAAGCGTTTGTAAATTGATAAAGGAATTAAATGCAGATAAATGATTTAATAAAGGGTAATAAAAAATTTAGAGAAGTTAGATTTTCTAAATATGAAGCAGATTTAAAACAGCTTGCAGACACAGGACAGCATCCAGAGATTTTATTTATTGGTTGTAGCGATAGTAGAGTGACACCTGATTTGGTTCTTGATACAAAACCAGGTGATATGTTTATTTTAAGAAATGTTGGAAATTTTGTGCCACCTTATAATCCTGATGAGGATTTTCATGGAACAAGTGCTGTTATTGAATATGCTGTAAATATTTTAAATGTAAAACATATTATAGTTTGTGGACACTCTCATTGTGGAGCTTGTAAGAGTCTATATCAAGATTTAGGAGATTCTCCTGATTTAGTAAATATTAAAAAGTGGTTAGAGCTTGGGAAAAAAGCCAAAGAGTACACACTTTTAGCAACTTTAAACAAAAATGATAAAGAACAAATTTACAGAACAACAGAGAAGGTTTCAATTGTATATCAAATGGAAAACCTTTTAACATTTCCCTATATTGTACAAAAAATAAAAGAGGGAAAACTTCAAATTCATGGTTGGTATTACAAAATTGAAGATGGTAATATAGAGTATTATGATGGAAATGATTGTTCTTTTAAACCAATACAAGAGTATCAAAATGAATCAACAACAAACTAGAAAACTACCTAAAAAAACTGTAATAACTATATCAATTATAGTTATTCTTGGAATTTTAACTTTTGTAACTCTTCAAACTCTAAAAGTTGAAAAATTTAGTGAAGTTTTATTTGAACTTGATCATAAAAATATAAAAAATCTAAAAGTTGTAAATAAACAAAGTGTTGAAGATATGCAAACAAAGTTTAAAACTACTGTTTATAAAGTTGTTTTTGATGATTTAGATTTAAATAAAAACTGTATTGGTTTTATTTATAGAGATAAAAATGGAAACTATATCAAAGATATAGATTGTAAGTAGGAAATTATGACTTTAGAAGAGAAATTAGAGAAAAATATTAGATTAGATTTTGAAGATGGGGTAAAACTTTATGATTTGGATGTTATTACTTTAGGGTATTATGCAAATAAAATAAGAGAGCAAAAACATCAAAAAAAAACATATTTTAATATAAATAGGCACATTAACCCAACAAATATCTGTAAAGATGTTTGCCAATTTTGTGCATATAGTGCTACAAGAAAAAATCCAAATCAATATACTCTAACTCATGAAGAGATGATACAAACTGTTAGAGACTCATCAAAAAATGGAATTAAAGAGGTTCATATAGTTTCAGCGCACAATCCTCACACTGGACTACAGTGGTACATGGATATTTTTAAAAAAATAAAAAAAGAGTTTCCATCAATTCACATAAAAGCCTTAACAGCAGCTGAAATTCATTTTTTAAGTAGTGAATACAACTTAAGCTATGAAGAGCTTATTGATACTATGATTCAAAGTGGTGTTGACTCTATGCCAGGTGGTGGAGCTGAAATTTTTGATGAGAAGATTAGAAAAAGAATTTGTGGTGGAAAGGTTAGTAGTGAAGATTGGTTGAAAATTCATGAACTTTGGCACAAAAGAGGTAAAAAAAGTAATGCAACAATGCTTTTTGGACATATAGAATCTAAAGAGCATAGAGTTGACCATATTTTAAGATTAAGAGAGCTTCAAGACAAAACAGGTGGTTTTAATGCATTTATTCCTCTTGTATTTCAAACAGAAAATAACTACTTAAAAGTAAAAGAACCAATAACTGCAAATGAGATTTTAAAAACCTATGCAATATCAAGACTACTTCTTGATAATATTCCAAATATAAAAGCATATTGGGCAACTTCAACAGTAAAATTAGCACTTATTGCTCAAGAGTTTGGTGCAAATGATGTTGATGGAACTATTGAAAAAGAGTCAATTCAAAGTGCAGCTGGAGCTGCTAGTAAAAATGGGGTTTCTGTAGGTGAATTTATTGATTTAATAAAAAACTCTGGATTTATACCAGTTGAAAGAGATAGTATTTATAATGAGTTAAAAATATATTAAAAGAGAAGATTAAAATTTAATCTCTCTTTTGAAAATAGTCTAAATAAAATTTAATCTCTATTCCATCTTCTTGATTATTTTGCATAAGAATAGGAAAACTTAAGTTTATAGAGTACAACTCTTCATTTAACTTAGCTATTAAATCAAAGAACTCTTGAGGATTTGAATTATTAATTTTCGCACTAAATGTTAGCTTATTTAACTCATCTACTCTCTCTTGTTTTACAAAAACTATCTCACTATTTTGAGTTAAAAGTATTTGTAGATGCTCTTTTATCTCATCAATTGTAAATATATCATCACTCATATACTCTATTTTTATAGATTTTTTCATAGAATCTAAAGAGTCTATTTCATTTTCAAAGCTCAAATTTACACTAAAATCCTCAGGATTATTATCTAGCTTATTCATTTTATAATTTTTATAAATTCCACTAAGTGAACTTGTAAATAGTTTTAAATTTGTATCATCTTTTACCAAAACTTCAAGCTCTAAACTATTTTTATCTAGTTTCATTGAGTTAATCATCACTTTTTGCGGAACTGTTTGAAATATATTTTGAATCTTTTGAGCAAATAACTCATTTGCTTCTACATGATTTGGAAGATTAATCTCTACTTTTTTCTCTTTTTTAATTAAATCTAGTTGTTGTGCAAGATTAATAAAGTTTATATCTTTGAATACATAATATGCACCATAAATCAGAAATGCAAATAAAAATACTAAAATAATATATCTTGGATCATTTTTTACTTTTTTAGCTCTTGGTTTTACAAAACTATTAACTCCTAAATTCTCTTTAGTTAAAATATCTAGCTCTTTATCAATATCAACAGTAAAATCATCAATTTTTAGTTTTAACTCTTGACTTAAACTATTTATCTGCTCTTTTGATAGATTTTTTAATGGTAAAAGCAAAGATATTTTTTGAACAAAAATATCATCTCTTTGTTTGTGAAATGTTAAAAGGACATTTTGTAAAATATTATTTAACTCAAGATAATAAAGCTCATCAAAAAGTTTTTGACCCTCTATATCATTTTCATAAAAATGTGTCTTTTTAACCGTATCAAAACTAAGCAATGGAATAACTTCGTTATAGATAATATTACTATGCTTATCAACTATTAAAATATAAGCTCTACTATTATAAATAAATACTATTAGTTCACTTTTTGGTGTATGTCTAATTATATGTTGCTTCATTATGTGAAATGCTGAATATATAAAATCTATTCCACAAGATGCAAAATAGTTTTTAGTCTCAAATAAAGTAGTATCAAGAACAACAATATCATGTCTTAAATCAAAATCAATAATCGTACAATCTTTTACTTTAGCACTTTTTTTAGGAACAATTTTTGTAGTATCACTCAATAATAAAGTGCTTAAATATGACTCCTGTGATGTTTGAATGGCATTTAATTTTTGTGAAATATTTGAAGGAATTATATCCTCATCTACTAAATATGTTGAACTTGAAACTTTTATAGGAGTATCTTTTTTAAATTTTTTTTGTTCTATTTTTAGCTGATTGTTTTGCTTTATAAGATTTATAAACAGAGTATCTTTTTTAAACATTTTTATTTCCTAAATTAATCTAAAGAGTGAATTAACATCTTATCTTTTATAACTTTTTTTGCTTCATCTAGCTCCAAATTATCTACACTAAAGGGTTCGCTTATATAAAAATCAATCCTACCAAAAGGTTTTGGAAGAATAAATTTATCCCATGAGTTAAATTGCCAATACTTTGTAGGAATCGCATTAAAACATCTAATCTTTTTTCCACTTTTTTGTGCAATCGCAACAATACCATCTGCAATACTGTATCTAGGACCTCTTGGACCATCAGGAGTAATTGCTATATCGTTTCCATTTTTTAACTCTTTTAATGCACTTATTAAGACTTTAGCTGCACCTTTTGAAGATGATCCTCTAATAGAACCTATATTAAAGTTTTCAACCAATTTAGAAATAATTTCACCATCTCTATTTTCACTAATCATAGCCTTTACAATACCATTTTTTTTAAATGCAAAGTAATTATATGGTTGTGACATCAAATCTGCATGCCACATTGAAATTATAAAAGGTTCTTTATCATCATTTGGATGGTGATAAACTTTTTTGTTTGTAGCATATATAAACTTTACTAAATAATATAAAATTTTAGGAGCAAATCTTTTTTTAAATTTTTTCCACATTATGCTACAACTTCTCCTTTTAGTGATGTTCTTGTTGCTTCTGTTATTTTTACATCTACAAACTTACCTAAAAGCTCATCACTTCCTTTTGCAAAAACTAAAAAGTAGTTATCTGTATATCCACTTACTTCACCATTTGGTTTTAGACTCTCAATTAAAACATTTACAGTCTCTCCAACCATTTTTGGCATAGTTTGTTCTAAATGTCTTTTATGAAGCTCTATTAACTCTTCAAGTCTTGCACTTCCAACCTCATCAGAAACTTCAATATCTTTTAAAGCAAGTGCTTTTGTGTTTGGCCGTGCTGAGTATTTAAAGTTAAATATTTGATCAAATTTAACTTGATTTACAACATCAATAGTATCACTAAAATCCTCATCACTCTCACCTGGGAAAGCGACAATAATATCTGTTGTAATTCTAAGTTCTGGAATAAGCTCTCTTAATCTAAATGCTCTATTTAAAAACCACTCTTTTGTATATCCTCTTTTCATAGCTTTTAAAATAGAGTTTGAACCACTTTGAAGTGGCATATGAATACATTTTGAAATTTTAGGATTTCTTGCAAACTCCTCTATAAACTCATCATCCATATGTAAAGGATGAGGAGATGTAAATCTTATTCTTTTAAGTTTCTCTATTTTTGAAATATCTTGGAGAAGTTTTGTAAAACTATATTTATCTGAGCTATTACTAAATCTTTTTCCATAAGAGTTTACATTTTGTCCCAAAAGCATAACTTCAACAGCACCATTATCAACAGCTTTTTGTATTTGTGAAACTATCATAAAAGGAGGAATAGATATCTCTTCTCCTCTTGTGCTTGGAACTATACAATATGTACACTCTTTGTCACAACCAACAGATATATTAACACTTGTTCTATAATTATTTGTTTTTGGTGTTGCAAAATCATATTGTGAATCATCATTTTCAATACTAATTTCAACGGCACCTTTTATATCAACTACATCTTTGATTTTTGATATATTTCTAGCTCCTAATACAAAATCTACATATGGTGCTCTTTTTATTATATCTTGACCTAAATGCGATGCAGTACATCCACAAACTCCAATTTTAGCACCCTCTTTTTTCTTTTTGTTAAATTGTCCAATTTCAGAAAAAAGTTTTTGAACAGGTTTTTCTCTAACAGAGCAAGTGTTTATGATTATTAAATCTGCATCTTCAATATTTTGTGTAGCTGTATAACCTTTATGTTTTTCAAGTTCAGCTTGTATATGTTTACTATCGGTGTCATTCATTTGACACCCTAAAGTTTGTATAAATAGTTTTTTACTCATATTTTATATACTCAAAAAATTAAAGAGCATGAACCTCATACATATACTCATCATCTGCTAAACCATACTTTATCTCTCTAAAGTAGATATTAAAACCCTCTTTTTCTAAAGATTCAACTAAAGCCATCATATCTTTGTGTGAGTTGTCTCTATCAAAATAAAAAATCTTCTGAGCCTCTTTTTTTAGTTCATCTTTAATCTTATCTAATTGAACTTTTTTTGGCTTCTCATTTAATTCATTTCTAGCAAGTAGTAATTCCATTTATTAAACCTTTTTTTTATAATTAATCGGACATTTTATTCAATAATTGCTTTAATTTCTATAAAAGGTAAATTAGATATACTATTGCTCTAAAACTTGCATTGAAAATCAAACTCACCATTTCAATGTTAAAAACAAATAAAGGTACATTTATGGATAAAATAATTGATATTTTAGACTCTATTGCTTATGAAAAGGGTCTTAAAATTACTGATGTAGAAGCAGCTTTAAAAGAGGCTTTAATAAAAACTGCTCAAAAAATGGTTGACCACTCTTTGATATTTGATGCAAAAATAGATAGAGCAAATAAAAAATTAATTCTTTTTCAAAAAATTGAAGTGGTTGCAAATGATGACAAGAAGCTTCAAGATGGTTGTGTTGATAGTGAAGGAAAACCTTTAAATAAAGAGAATTTTATATCAATAGATGAAGCTAAAGCTATAAATAGTGATTTAGAACTTGGAGATTTTTTAAGCTATGAATTAGAGTTTGAAAATATGGGAAGAAATGCAGCTGTTATTCTTTCAAGCAATTTTGAATATAGACTTCAAAGATTTATTGAAGAAAATATTATGGCAAAATATAAAGAAAAAGTAGGAAAAACTGTATCTGCTGTAGTTACAAGAATTGATAAAGCTGATAATACTTTTATTGAAATTGGTGAAATCAAAGGTATCTTACAAAGAAAAAATAGAATAAAAGGTGAAAAATTTAAAGTAGGAGATACTTTAAAAGCTGTTGTAAGAGGTGTAAATATTGATAAAAACTTAGGTTTAATAGTTGATTTATCACGAACTAGTCCTAAATTTTTAGAAAATCTATTAACAGTTGAAGTTCCTGAGCTTAAAGATGAAAAAATTATAATAGAGGCAAGTGCTAGAATTCCAGGAACTAGATCTAAAATTGCGCTTAACTCTTTAAGTCCTACAATTGATGCTATTGGTGCTGTTGTTGGAGTAAAAGGGGTTAGAATAAACTCTGTTTCAAAAGAGCTAAATGGAGAAAATATTGATTGTGTTGAGTATTCAAGTACACCTGAAATATTTATTGCAAGAGCTTTAAGTCCAGCAATTGTAAATAGTGTAGTTGTTGAAACTGAGCCTAAAAATGGTGAAAAAGGTAAAGCTATTGTAACAATAAATAGTGAACAAAAATCAAAAGCAATTGGAAAAGAGGGACTTAATATTAGATTAGCTTCTATGCTTACAAAATATGATATTGAGATTAAAGAGGTTGGTAGTACAAACATAAATTTAAATGATAATGAGACAAAAAAAGAAGAGACAAAATCTGATGTTTCATCACTAGAGGCACTATTTAAATAGTATGGAAAAGATATTTTTATTTGATTCATCAAAAAAAGAAAAAGTTGAATTTAAATCAATAAAAGATGGTATTGTAAAAATATATGTTTGTGGTCCAACTGTTTATGACAACTCTCATCTAGGACATGCTAGAAGTGCTATTGCTTTTGATCTTCTTCATAGAGTTTTAAAACTAAACGGATATGAAGTTATTATGACAAAGAATTTTACTGATATTGATGATAAAATTATCAAAAAAATGAATCAAAGTGGTAAAAGTCTAGAAGATATTACAAGTTTTTATATAGATTTATATAAAAAAGATATGGAAGCTTTAAATGTTTTACCAAACTCATTAGAACCAAAAGCCACTTTAAATCTTGAAGCCATGAAGAATATGATTGAAAATTTAATCAAAAAAGATATTGCATATAAAACACAAACTAGTGTATATTTCGATGTTTCAAAAGATAAATTATATGGTAGTTTATCAAATAAAATAAGTGAAGATTCAAAAGCCAGAGTTGAAGGTGATATTGAAAAAAGAAATAGTGCAGACTTTGCACTTTGGAAGTTTGAAAAAAGTGATGATGTAGCATTTGAATCAAGCTTTGGTAAAGGAAGACCTGGTTGGCATATAGAGTGTAGTGCTATGATTAAAAAACATCTAGCTTATAGTGACGAACCATATCAAATAGATATTCACTGTGGTGGTGCTGATTTACTATTTCCTCACCATGAAAATGAGGCTAGTCAAACAAGATGCGATAGTGGACAAAATCTAGCTAAGTATTGGCTTCATAATGGTTTTGTAAATATAAATGGCGAGAAAATGAGTAAATCTTTAGGAAACTCATTTTTCTTAAAAGATGTTTTAAAATCTTATAGCGCAGAGGTTGTAAGATACTATTTGTTAAGTGCAAAATATCAAGCTGATATAAACTTTAATGAAGAGGATTTAATAACTTCTAAAAGAAGATTAGACAAGCTTTATAGATTAAAAAAGAGAATTTATGGTATTGAATCAAAACTACAAGATAAAATTTTTGAAAATAGTTTATTAAAAGCTTTAAATGATGATATTAATACTCCAGTTGCATTGTCTATTATTGATGAATTTATAAATAACTCAAATGATAAATTAGATTTAAATCCTAAAGATAAAAATCTAAAACAAACTATTGTTTCAAATATAGCTTATATTGAAAAAGCTTTAGGAATTGGTGGAAGTGATGCTTTTGCTTATTTTCAATTTGGAGTTGATGAAGAGTTAAAAAATCAAATAGATTCACTTTTAAAACAAAGAGCTGAAGCTAAAATAGATAAAGATTTTATAAAAGCTGATGCAATAAGAGATGAGTTAAATAGAGTTGGAATATCTATTATGGATAATATAAATGGAACTGTTTGGGAAAAATTATAAGATTTTAAAAAAATTTTAATTTAAAAGTTTTAAGCTTAACAAACGAAACTTTTGTTTCGTTTGTAATCATTTATTATAAAAATGATTTTGAGTAAGCTGTATCTGTAAGATTTTGAGTATCTACAACATAAGGAACAAGTGCCATGTGTCTTGCTCTTTTAATTGCTTTTTCTACCATTTCTTGAGCATTTTTAGAGTTTCCTGTAAGTCTTCTTGGCATAATTTTACCTCTTTCACTCATAGAAATTTTTAAAAGCTCGATGTTTTTATAATCAATAAAATCAACTTTCATCTCTGTATATTTACAAGATTTTTTTCCATATTTTCTTTTTTCTGACATATTATCTCCTTTTTCTAAAACGGTATTTCGTCATCAATATCAATTTCAGGAATATTTGAAGCCTTATTTGGCTTCATAGCTCCACCACCATAGTTATCATAAGAAGGTTGTTCATAATCTTTAGGTGCTTGTACACCATAGTTGTTTTGGTTTGAATTACCATAAGATTGAGACTGGTTGTTATATCCAGAGCCTTCATTTGAACCCTTACTATCTAGCATCTTCATCTCATCAACCCTTAAAGTGTGTCTATTTTTAGTAGATCCATCTTGAGCTGTCCAAGATTCATAAACTAGTCTTCCTTCAAGTAAAACTTTTGAACCTTTTCTTAAGTACTGATTAGCAACTTCTGCAATTCTGCCAAAAATATTAAACTCCAAAAAGCAAACTTCCTCTTTTTGGCTTCCATCTTGTGCTTTATATTTGTATGAAGTTGCAATAGAACTTCTAGCAACTGCCGCACCACTTGGAAGATATTTAAGTTCAATATCTCTTGTAAGATTTCCTACCATTATTACTTTATTGTACATAAAAGGCTCCTTGTTTTAAGATTATTTTGCTGCTTTTTTAAGAGCGTCGTCGCTCATTTTTGTCCAAGAAGCAATCTCTTTTTTACTCTCATATTTAATAAAAATAAATCTTACTAAGTTTTCATTATTTTTATAATTTCTCTCGATTTCTGCAAGTGAAGCAGCTGGAGCTTTAAAATAGATTACATAGTAGTAACCCCTTTTTTGTTTAGCTATTTCATAAGCCAACTCTTTAATACCAATATTATCTGTAGAAACAATTTCTGCACCATTTTTTTCAAATAGAGCTTTAATTCCTTCAAGCTGTGCTACAGTCTCTTCTTCAGTTAATGTAGGCTTTAAAATAAACATTGTTTCATAATGTTTTAATTTAGACATTCGTTCTCCTTTTAGATTCTGCCGATTTTCTTTACACTTCCTAGACCTATCAGCAAGGATTATTTTTTTGTAAAGTGTGAGATTTTATCTAAATAAAGCTGTAAATTTTCTTATACTTGATTGTAAAAAAAGAGATGGATTTGAAATTCTTTTAGAATTTTTTAGGTCAAGTTCTAAATTTAATAAAAAATCATATATTTTTAAGAATTTTTTAGGATTTGTGTTTATTGCAAGTCTTGCTTTTTTTTCCCAAATATCTTTTGGAGGATTAAATCCTAATATCTCAATAGCATTTGGCGCTCCAAAGCTTCTAGCATAAGAGCTTATTAAAAAAAGTTGATGAACAAATTGAGTAATTTGATTTACAATAAAAACACTATCCATCCCCTCTTCTAAAAGTAGATCTAAATCAGAAGTTACATCTTTGAAGCTTAAAAGTTCATGTAAAAAATTATCAAAGTTTACAAGCCCAAGTCCAAAACAGTGAATATCAACATCTTTTGAAGTTATTTTATCATTTAATATTTTTAATTTATTCAAATCATTTACACAAAGATTTAAATCACCTTTATGCATAAAAAATAGATGATTTAATGCACTTTTTTCAAAATCAAGTCCAATAATTTTTGCTTCATTCTCTAAATATGTTATTGCTTCGCTATCTTTTAAAGGAAAAAATCTAACAAAAGCTGAATTAGTTTTAGTATTAAAACTACTCTCCATAGATTTAAAATCAGCATCATCTCCAAAACATGCAACTATTAATGTACTATCTTGATTTGTACTTGCAGCTAAAACCAATGCATCTAACTCTTTTTTAGGAATTTTTTTTGCTATTTTTAGTAAGACTATATTTGATGATGAAAAAAGTGATGATTGAAGAAGTCTATTTTGAATATATTTAAAATTGTACTCATCATAATATATTTTTTCAATATCCTCATTTTTTGCAACTATTTTTGCAATAATAGACGAATAAAACTCCACCATAAATGTAGATTGTCCATAAAACATATATGAGCTAAATTTTTTGCCACTTTTTAAATATTTATCAAATTCACTTTTATACATAAATAAAATAGTATCCTAAGTTTACTTTCAATATAATTTTTTCTATTCTAACAAAAGGGGTCATAAATGTATAAAATTGTTTTACCAATTTTAGGATTTGAGAATAACGAAAAACTGGATATAGAAAAAATTGATGAATATTTTTCTTATTTGAAACTTGAAGATGGTTCAAAAATTTCTATAGTAAACATCAATATATTAAGTAGAGTATCTTTTGATTTTGAAATTGATCAAGTATCTTTAGATAAATTAAAGATTAAAACAAAAGATGATTTTTCTACATATTTTGTTTTAGTATCACAAAATCCAGTTGAACACTCAATTATAAATCTTGTTGCTCCTATTTTTGTACATGAAAAAGAGAGACTTGTTGGTCAATATGTTACAAGCGAAAAAGTTGAACCTTATTTAGCATCTTTAAATAAGTGTATAAACTTATAATATTTTAGCAACTATTAATTTAGTTGCTAAATCACTTGATACTATTTTAACTTTATGTTTTGAAAAAAGTTTTTGACCTTTATAGTTCTCTAAAACTACTTTTAATCCGATTATCTTATCATAACAAACAGCTTTAGCTCTTTCTGTATCAACTATTTTTACTTTAATTTCACTATCAATATTATCATATGCCCATCTTGCATATTTTCTATCTTCAAAATCCCAAACAAGTTTATCTATTTTTCTCTCTTGCTCTGATATATGAGTACAAATATCATCTATATTTTTTGGTAATTTTTTGGTTTTTAAAATACGATGAAGAACTAAATCTGAATATCTTCTAATAGGACTTGTAAAGTGAGAGTATGATTTAAATCCTAAACCAAAGTGACCTAAATTTTTTGAGCTATATTTTGCTTGAGTAAGACTTTGAATAATAAGCTCATCAACTTCATCTCTAATTAGCGCCCTACTTGATTCTTCTTGAATATGAGTAATAGTTTTGTGAACATTTTCTTGAAGTTTTACTTTTACACCTAAAATATTTACATCATCAACTAGCTTTGATAAAGCTTTAAAATTTGGCTCTTCATGAATCCTAAATATTCCTAAATTTCCAACTTTTTTACTAGCTTCAATATTTGCTAATAACATACACTCCTCTATTAATTGATGAGATGGTGTAGAGTTTTCAACTTCAATTGAATCTAATAAATAGTTTTTTAATTTTAATCTATTCTCAACAGTTCTAAAGTCATAACCTATTTTTAATCTATCTGTTCTAAATTTTTTTGTAATTTTATATAAAGGTAGTAAATAATCAAAAATCTCTTTTTCTAAACTATTATATAAATCAAATTTACCTTCTAAAACTCTATCAATTCTACCATAAGAGAAATTTCTATGATTTTTTATAATTGCTGTAAAAAGTTCACTCTTTTCAACTCTTAACTTTTTTAAATCTAATTTCAATTTAAAAACATAGGCATATCTATCTTCGCACTCTTTAAGTGAACACAAATTTTCACTCAATGTTGCTGGTAACATTGGCAAAGTTCTACTTGGCAGATATATAGTAGATGATTTTTTAAAAGCTAAATTATCTAAAGGACTACCCTCTTTTACAAAATATGAGACATCTGCAATTGCTACAAAAAGTGTGCTATTTTTCTCATCAAAATATATAGCATCATCATGATCTTTTGCACTATTTGGATCTATTGTACAAAATGGCAATTCTCTTAAATCAACTCTTTGTTCTATATCTTCAATAAAATCATCAGCTTCAACTCTTTGTTTATCTCTATAAAGTTCTTCATGTAGATATAAAGAGATAAACTCATCTATTTTTGCATCATTTAAATTTCCAATAAACTCAATCTCTTCAAACTCTTTATTATCTACTATTAAAACATCACTATCTTTATATTTAAAAGCCTTAGAACTATTTAAAAAGATATTCTCTTTTAAAGTAATAAATGTTTTATCTTTAACATAGACTAAAATTTCTGCTTTTTTACCATCTAATACTTTTTCAATTTTTGCTTTTATTTTACTTCTTGGATTAAATATACGCTTTGCTAATACTAAATCATTGTTAAATGCGCCATTTAAACTATCTAACTCCAATTTTATATTTTTTATTGGATTAGTTAAATCCTCTAATATTGCAAAATTCTTCTCTATTTTTAAAATTCCAATCTTATATTTAGAATTTATCTCATATCTATTATCTTTTTTTATAACTATTTTATCTTTAATATATTTTTCTAAAATTTCTAATTCACTATTTTGAAACTCAAAAATCTCTTTCTCAATTTTTATAAATATCTCTTTTAACAACTCAAATCCTTTTTTAATTCTATCATTATATTATATTTAGTTAAGGTTTTGTATAATCTTACAAAATTTTCAAAAATAGAGGACTAGAAATGGCAGTAAATGTATTTTACGACAAAGATTGTAATATTGAGTTAATAAAATCAAAAAAAGTTGCGATGATTGGATTTGGATCACAAGGTCATGCACACGCTGAAAACTTAAGAGATAGCGGTGTTGAAGTTGTTGTTGGATTAAGAGAAGGTGGATCTTCTTGGAATAAAGCTGTTGCTAAAGGTTTTAAAGTTTTAACAGTAGCTGAAGCTACAAAAATTGCTGATGTTGTAATGATTTTATTACCAGATGAGAGTCAATCTGAGATTTACGAAAAAGAGATTAAACCAAATTTAAAAGCTGGTGCTTATTTAGCATTTGGACACGGATTTAATATTCACTATAAAAGAATTATCCCATCTGCAAACATGAATATCATGATGATTGCACCAAAAGCTCCAGGACATACAGTTAGAAGTGAGTTTGTTAAAGGTGGAGGAATTCCAGATTTAATCGCAGTTCATCAAGATGCATCTGGTGATACAAAACAAGTAGCTCTTGCGTATGCTAGCGCAATTGGTGGAGGAAGAACTGGAATTATTGAAACTACTTTCAAAGATGAGACTGAAACAGACCTATTTGGAGAGCAAGCTGTTCTTTGTGGTGGAGCAACTGCTTTAGTTCAAGCTGGATTTGAAGTATTAACAGAGGCTGGTTATGAGCCAGAAATGGCATACTTTGAGTGTTTACATGAGTTAAAACTAATTGTTGACTTAATGTATGAAGGTGGAATTGCTGATATGAGATACTCTATTTCAAATACAGCTGAATATGGAGATTATGTTTCTGGTCCTAGAGTTATCAATGATGAGTCTAAAAAAGCTATGAGACAAATTCTTAAAGAGATTCAAAATGGTGTATTTGCTAAAGATTTCATACTTGAAGGACAAGCTGGATATCCAAGAATGAATGCTGAAAGAGCAAATACAAGAGCCTCTTTACTTGAGCAAACGGGTGTAAAACTTAGAAATATGATGCCATGGATTGCATCTAAAAAAATAGTAAATCAAGAGACTAACTAATTATTTTAAGAGGTTATCCTCTTAAAATAAAGCTTTATAATGAATAAAAACAATCAAAAAACAAAAAACAATTCAACTAAAAAAAGAACTAAAACAGCTAGAAAAAGTGCTGTTGTTAAAAGAAATGTAACTAGAAAAGTATTAGCTAGAAACTTTTTAGTAGCTCTTTTTTTAATTGTAATTTTGCTATCTTTTTCATATTTCTTATTAAATAAAAGTCTTGAAAAATCAGTAGTTATTGATACTCCTAAAGTATTACAAGATAAAAAAGAGTATTCAAATGACGAGGTTATGAATGAAATTTTAGAGACAAAAGGTTTAAAAGATGATGTTTTACTCTTTGAAAAATCTTTACAGATACAAGAGAAAAAAGAGAAAAATTTATATGAAGAACCTATAATTGAAACACAAGAAGAGATAATAGAAAAAAAAGATATTAGAAAAAGTGATGACAAAGGTATAGTTACAAAAAAAGATAAATTTATTCCAAGTAAAAACAGTAAAGCTAAAATTGTAATTGTAATAGATGATGTTGTAAGTCAAACTCATATAAATAAGATTTTAGATATAGGTTATCCAATAACTATGTCATTTCTACCACCAACACCAATGCATATAAACTCTGCAAAAATTGCATCAAAATTAGATTTTTATATGATACATTTCCCACTTCAAGCTTCAAGTGCATTTAAAAGTGTAGAGATAAAGACATTAAATATTGATGATACTTATAAAAAAATTGAATCTAGAGTAAAAGAGTTAAGAAAAATATTTCCAAATGCAATTTATACAAATAACCATACAGGTTCTGTTTTTACAGAAAATTATGAAGCTATGGATAGACTATTTCGTGCATTAAAAAAATATAATTTTATATTTGTTGATAGTAAAACTTCACCAAACTCTGTTGCAAAAGAGTTAAGTGTAAAATATAAAATGCCATATATTGTAAGAGATACATTTTTGGATAATGAAAGAGACTTTACTAAAATTCAAAATCAACTAAAAGAGGCAATAAAAATAGCAAAAAAACAGGGATTTGCTATTGCTATTGGACATCCTTATGATGTTACTTTTAAGGTGTTAAAAGAATCAAAATATCTATTTGAAGATGTTGAACCAATATTTTTAAATCAACTTCCATATTTATAAAATTTTAGTTAAACTTTAAAAAAATTTTAGGAAGTAACTATGATAAATTTAGTTAATTTTAAAATAGATGAATTAAACTTGATGAAAAAATATCCACAAGAGCTATATTACATTGGAAATTTAGAGCTTTTGAAAAAAAGAAAAATTTCAATTGTAGGTACTAGAAGACCAAACTCTTACACCAAAGAGTTTACGCATAAACTATCTTCAAAATTATCTCAAAATAATATTTGTATTGTTAGTGGAGCTGCTATGGGAGTTGACAGCATTGCACATAGTGCAGCTGGTTCAAACAATACTATTGCAGTTGTTGCGAATGGTTTAGATATAAGATATCCAAGTGTAAATAGAAATCAAATTGCGGATATTGAAAAAAATGGTCTTATTATTTCTAGTTTTAAAGAGGGTGAAAAAGCTAGAAACTATACATTTGTTTTAAGAAATGAGATTGTTGTATCTTTAGGTGAGAAATTAATTGTAACAGAGGCTGATTTAAATAGTGGAAGTATCACTTCTGTAGAGTTTGCACTAAAACAAAAAAAAGATATTTATGTATTAGCACATAGAATAAATGATAGTTTAGGAACAAATAATTTATTAAAAAAAGGTTTAGCAAAACCTATTTATGACATTGATGAGTTTATTGAAGATTTTGTTGGTATTGGATTATTAAATAAAAATTTAAATAGTATTGATGAAGTTTTAGAGTACTGCAAAACTTCTCCTAGATATGATGATGCTATTTTAAAATATTCAAATAAGATTTTAGAGTATGAGTTGGATGGGAAGATTTATATAAAAGATGGAAAGATTTTTTGTAGTTAATAAAAAAGAGCTAGAAGCTCTTTTTATGCTTTTACGAAATAATCGCCATCAAAGCTCTCTAAAGCATAGTGTCTATTATCTCCAATAGCCTTAACTAAATCTTCAATTGATAAATACTCTAAGCTATCAGCCTCTATATATTTACAAATCTCATCTTTAGTCATTCTTGTAGCGATTAACTCCTCTTTTGTTGGAGTATCTATTCCATAAAAACAAGGAAATTTAATCTCAGGACTTGCCACTCTAAAATGTACCTCTTTAGCACCTGCCTCTTTTAGCATTTTTACTATTCTTTTTGAAGTTGTTCCTCTTACAATTGAATCATCAATTACAAGTAAAGATTTCCCAGCAATAATTGAACTCATAGGGCTTAGTTTCATTTTAACCTTGCTATTTCTCATCTCTTGAGTTGGTTCAATAAATGTTCTTCCTACATAGTGATTTCTAATAATTCCATATTTAAATGGTATTCCACTTTGTGCTGCATAACCAAGAGCTGCTGGAACCCCACTATCTGGAACTGGAACAACCATATCATATTTTATTTTACTATTAGAATCATTTTTTGCTAGTGCTTTACCCATATTCTCTCTTGTTGTATATACATTTTTACCGTCAATTACTGAATCAGGTCTTGCAAAATATACATATTCAAATGCACAAGGTCTAAATTCTGGTTCAAAAAGTTGAATTGATTCTATATCAGACTCTTCACTAAATATTAACATTTCACCAGGTTTAACATCTCTAATAAATTCAGCATCTAATAAATCAAAAGCACAAGTTTCACTTGCAACTATATATCCACCACTTTTTAATTTTCCTAAAGACAGAGGTCTAATTCCATATCTATCTCTTATTACAAACTGTTTGCTTCTACTTTGAACTATAAAACAGTACGCTCCAATTGTTCTATTTAAAGCTTCAATAATTCTATCTTTTAGATGATCTTTTGTGTTTTTTGCTATTAGATGAATAAGATTTTCAGTGTCCATTCCTGTTTGAAATATTGCACCTTTATCAATTAAATCTTGTCTAACCTCATCTTTATTTATAAGATTTCCATTATGAACAATTGATATTTCACCCAACTTATATTTAGCATAAACAGGCTGTGCATCCAAAACAGAATCACTTCCAGCTGTTGCATATCTGTTGTGACCAATTGCCATATTTCCTTTTAAATATGCCAAAGCTTCATCATTAAATACTTCAGAAACCAAACCTCTATCTTTTTTTGTATATATCTTTCCATTACAAGATGATGAGATACCTGTTGCCTCTTGACCTCTATGTTGCATTGCAAAAAGAGCCATTGAAGCTAATCTTGCGGCATTATCATTTCCATAAATTCCTACTATTGCACACATTTGTTATCCTTTTTATAAACCTAAAGCATCATTTATAGAGTAAAGATTTACATCTTTATTCACAAGCCATTTTGCAACTTTTAATGCACCTTTTGAGAAAGTATTTCTAGCTGTTGCTGTATGGTTTAACTCTAAAAACTCTCCATCATTATAAAAACCAACCGTGTGCCTTCCAACAATATCTCCACCTCTTATAGCCATAACAGCTATCTCATCTTTTGTTCTAGCTCCAATTTGTCCATCACGACCCGAAATTCTAACTTCATCTAAATTTAAATCTCTAGCATTTGCTGCATATTCACCTAAAGTAAGAGCTGTTCCTGATGGTGAATCAATCTTATTTCTATGGTGCTGTTCAACTATTTCTATATCAAAATCTCTTAAAGTTTTCGATGCAAGAGCTACAAGTTTATTTAAAACTGCAACTCCTAAGCTCATATTTGTAGCGTATAAAATAGGTACTAGCTTACTAGCTTCAAGAAGTAAGTTTTGCTGGTGTTTATTTAATCCAGTTGTTGCAATTACAAGAGGTTTTCTTTTTTTACCTTCTACAACAGCATTTAATAACTCTTCAGTTGCAATAGGTTGTGAAAAATCTATTATTACATCACTCTCATCAAACAATACATTTATATCATTTGTTACAACTGTATCTTCTGGTAAAATCTTATCAATCTTACTAAAAACATGAACACAAGCTAATTTTGCCTCTTTATCATTTTTTAAATCATCGATTAATAAGCTTCCAACTCTTCCTGAACTTCCTAAAATACCTATTTTAACCATATATTTATCCTAAATACTCAATTATATCAACAGCTGCAGTTGCACCATCTGCTGCTGCACAAACAACTTGTTTTGCTGCATCAATTCTAATATCTCCAGCTGCCCAAAGACCTTTTACACTAGTTCTCATTTTTAAATCTACCACAACTTCACCATTTTGGCTCATTTCACATAAAAATGATCCATCAGCTTGTTTTAAAGGTGCATTTAAAACATTTCTTCCAACAAATACAAAAACACCTGGAGTTGGTAAATCTCTAATTTCACCTGTAACATTTGATTTTACTTTTAATCCTAAAACTCCACTCATATCTCCATAAACTTCTTCAACTGAAACATTTGTAACTTCTTCAATATTTTCTGTATTTTTCACATGAGCTATTGTACTTGGAGCGGCTCTGTATGTATCACGTCTGTGTACTAAATATACTTTTTTACACATTTTTGATAAGTAATAAGCCTCTTCTAAAGCTGAATCTCCACCACCAATTACTGCAACCTCTTTTCCTTTGTAAAAAAATCCATCACAAGTTGCACAAGTTGAAACTCCTCTTCCAAAAAACTCATCTTCACCCTTAAATCCAGCTCGTCTTGGAACTGAACCTGTTGCAAATAGAACTGCTCTTGCTTCAAACTCTTTTTTATCTGAAGTTGTAATTTTAAAAATATCTCCAACTTTTGTTACATTTGAAACTTCTGCCATTTCATGTTTTAATCCAAATTTTTGACACTGCTCTGGCCAAGTTGCCATTAAATCCATACCACTCATAACAGAGCCTTGTCCTGGATAGTTTTCAATTTCAGATGAACCTGTAATTTGTCCTCCTGGCATTCCCATTTCAAACATAACTACATCTTTTAATCCACCTCTTGTTGCATATAATCCAGCTGTAAGTCCAGCTGGTCCACCACCAATAATTGCTAAATCTAACATGTTAACTCCTTTGTTATTTAAATTAATGGAAAAATTTTATCATTTAATATTTTATATCTATCTTAAATGATTTGAATTAAAAAAAGGAAGATGTAAAACACCTTCCTTTCTCCTTATCAAATATATAATTAAATATTATAATAAAGAGTTAATTTTATCAGTAAATGCTTGTTTTGAAGATGCACCAATTAATTGGTCAACAACTTTTCCATCTTTCATAAATATAATTGTAGGAATAGATCTAACACCGTATTTTACAGCTAAATCTTGCTCCTCATCTGTATTTACTTTACAGATATTTGCTTTTCCATCGAAATCTCCTGCTAATTCATCAATAACTGGAGCAATCATTCTACAAGGTCCACACCAAGGAGCCCAGAAGTCTACCATTGATACACCTTTGCTTGTTACTTCATCAAAATTTGCTGCTGTTAATTCTATATATTTTGCCATTTTTTATCCTTTTTATTAATTTTTAATTTCACTCATAAGTTAAAATTATATTCCTATAACTAAAACATAAGATTATAACTTTAAAAAACTTAAATTTTGTTTTATATTTAAGCTTTTTAATAATTTTTCTATTTTACTAATAGAAGCTAAATCAAAATTTAGATATATTTGCGCTTATTTAAATATATGGAAAAATTAATGGATATAAGAAAAGAGTATTTAGAGTTTTTTAAAAGTAAAGGTCACGAAGTTGTATCTTCAATGCCACTGGTTCCAGATGATCCAACGCTTATGTTTACAAATGCTGGAATGGTACAATTTAAAGATATTTTCACTGGAAGTGTTCCAGCTCCACAAAATAAAAGAGCAACATCTTGTCAGCTTTGTGTAAGAGCTGGTGGAAAACACAATGACCTTGAAAATGTTGGTTACACAGCACGTCATCATACACTTTTTGAAATGCTTGGAAACTTCTCATTTGGTGATTATTTTAAAGAAGATGCAATTGCTTATGCTTGGGAGTTTGTAACAGTTAATCTAAAGCTTCCAATTGAAAAACTTTGGGTTACGATTCATGAAAACGATGATGAAGCTTTTGATATTTGGTCTAAACATATAAATCCAAATAGAATTATGAGATTTGGAGATAAAGATAACTTTTGGTCAATGGGAGATACAGGCGCTTGTGGTCCTTGTAGTGAAATTTTCTATGATCAGGGGGAAGAGCATTTTAACACTCCTGAAGATAAGATGGGTGGAGATGGTGATAGATTTTTGGAAATTTGGAATCTTGTATTTATGCAATATGAGAGAACAAAAGATGGAGAACTTCTTCCACTTCCAAAACCATCTATTGATACAGGAATGGGTTTAGAGAGAGTTATAGCAATTAAAGAGGGTGTATTTAACAACTTTGACTCTTCAAACTTCAAACCTATAATTGAAGCTTTAGAGAAAGTTGCAAATAAAAAAGCAACTAAAGAGAATATTGGATCTTATAGAGTTATTGCAGACCATTTAAGAGCAACTTCATTTATGTTATCTCAAGGGATTTTGTTTGGGAATGAAGGAAGACCTTATGTTTTAAGAAGAATTTTAAGACGTGCAGTTAGACATGGATATTTAATAGGTCTTAGAAAACCATTTATGGCACAACTTGTTGATACATTGGTTGATATCATGGGTGGACACTATGTTGAATTAAAAGAGAATGCAAACTATATAAAAGAGCAGCTAACTTTAGAAGAAGAGAGATTTCTTAAAACTATTGATGCTGGAATTACACTATTTAATGATGAATTAGAAAATACAAAAGATATATTTAGTGGAGAAGTTGCATTTAAACTATATGATACTTATGGTTTCCCTCTTGATTTAACACAAGATATGCTAAAAGACAAAGGTCTAAAAGTAGATTTAGATAAATTTGAAGAGCTTATGACAAATCAAAAAGCTATGGCAAAAGCTGCTTGGAAAGGTAGTGGAGATAGTGCAAATGAGGGAGATTTTAAAGATTTAATTGAAAAGTATGGAGAAAATGAGTTTGTAGGATATACAAATACAACATTTAGCTCAAAAATTAAAGCTTTATTAGATGAGAATTTTAAAGAGGTAAATAGTTTAGAGAATCAAATTGGTTGGGTACTTTTAGATAAAACTCCTTTTTATGCAACAAGCGGTGGACAAAATGGAGATATTGGAGCAATAGAGTTTGAAGGTAAAAACGCAATGGTTTTAGAAACTTCAAAATTCCATAATCTAAATCTATCAAAAGTTGATGTTAAAGATGCAAAACTAGTTCAAAACCAAAATATTGAAGCAGTTGTTATAAATAGACACGAGGTTGCAAAACATCACAGTGCTACTCACTTACTTCAAGCAGCTTTAAAAATGGTTTTAGGAGATAGCGTTTCTCAAGCTGGTTCATTTAATGACTCATCAAAACTTAGATTTGACTTCACATACCCAAAAGCTATGACAAGTGAGCAGATAAATGAAGTTGAAGATTTAGTAAACTCTATGATTGCAAGAGCATTAGAAGGAGAAGTTGAAGAGCTTCCACTTGAACTTGCAAAGAAAAAAGGTGCGATTGCTATGTTTGGTGAAAAATATGGTGAAATTGTGCGAGTTGTAAGCTTTGGTGAGGATGTTTCTATTGAGTTTTGTGGAGGAACTCATGTAAAAAATACATCTGAAATTGGAAGTTTTTACATAGTAAAAGAGCAAGGTGTTAGTGCAGGAATACGAAGAATAGAGGCTGTTGTTGGAGCTAGTGCATTTAGATACACAAAAGAGCAGTTAAATAGACTAAATGAGCTTCAAGCTGAGATTAAATCAAACGATTTAATAGCTGGTGTAAAAAAACTAAAAAATGAGATAAAAGAGCTTAAAAATGAGCTTAAAAACTCACAAAATCAAGCATCTACAACTTTAAAAGAAGAGTTAATTGGTGATGTAAAACTAATAGTTAACATAGTTGAAAATGGTGATTTGAAAAAAATTGTTGACGATAGTAAAAATGCAAATGAGAAATTAGCAATATTACTACTTCAAGTAAAAGATGATAAGGTGACAATAGTTGCAGGAAGTAAAAATACATCTATAAAAGCTGGTGATTGGATAAAAGAGATTGCAACAATCCTTGGTGGAAATGGTGGTGGAAGACCAGATTTTGCAACTGCTGGTGGAAAAGATGCTAGTAAAATTGAAGAAGCTAAAGAAAAAGCTATCTCTTGGGCAAAATCTAAATTATAAAAATAGAGTAAAAGGAGATTTATGATTGAATTTTTTGGGAAATATCCATCTTTAATACTCTTTTTACATCTTATTTCTGTTGCTATTTGGATTGGTGGAATGATAGTAATGAGATTTGCTGTTCACTACTCTATACTAAAAATTGATGAAGCAAAAGTTAGATTGGAAAGAACATTGGAGAACTTAAAAAAGTTTTTTTATATGGTTATTATTTCAATTGTACTTATATATTTTAGTGCTATTGTTATGCATATCTCTTTTGATTTAAAAGCAAATAGTTTTGCTATAGCTAAAGAGATTATACTTCTAGCTATGACTCTAATTTTTATATTTATTTTTATTAAACGACACAAAGCAGAAAAATATTTTAAAAAAAATGAGTTTGTTTTAACTAAAAAAACTTTAGAACCTATTTCAAAATATCTAATACCTATAAATATCTTTTTAGGTTTAATTGAGATTTATTTAGGAATTGTTTTAAGAGGATTTTAAAAGTCTCAAGAAAAATCTTCTTGAGTCTTTTGAGTTTTAGAATGTGTAGTTCATACTAATCCAGAAATTTCTCTCTGGAGTTATATTACTATATTGACTGTAGTAATAAGGAGTTCTTCCTGAGCCTTTTGCAACTGCTTTATACTCCATAAAATTTTTATCTAGTAAATTATTAATTCTTGCATTAAAAGTCATATTTTTGCTTTGTTTATAACTAGCTCCCAAATTCATAATAGAGTAATCTTTGTAGTATAAATCTTTATACTCATTACCTTCTTTATATCTTGTATTAAATCTATCTATTTCACCTGAATATTGTAAATAAGTGTTAAACTTATTATTTAATTTCCAATCTAATGTAACATTATACATCTGCTCTGGACTACTTGTTAATGGTTTTTTATTTGTAGATGGATCATTTGATTTTATTTCTGAATCCATATATGTCCAATTAGCTTTTAGTGATAAATTATCTAATATAAAATACTTTCCAGTTAATTCAACTCCTTTTATTGTAGCTTCTCCAACATTTTGATTTTGAGTTAAATCTGCATATCCTAATGATGCCCACTCAGATCCAGCACTTCCTTTTAAATTATTACTACTCTCGATTTTATCTTTGAAATCATTTTGAAACAGTGTAATATTAAAATTATGTTTGTTTTCATGTTCATAATAAGCTGCTATTTCATAACTAACAGATTTTTCTGGTTTTAAATTTGGATTTCCTATCATAGGAGATGTACCTTGACCCCCAAATCCAACTATTCCTTCTTGTAAATCTGTTGTTTTAGGAGTTTTATATCCAGTTGCAATTCCACCTTTAAAAGTCCAATTAGGAGTTGCTACATAAGTTAAATAAGCTCTTGGACTAACATGATTTCCAAAATCTTCATGTTTATCATATCTAGCTCCTAAAGTAAGTGTTAAAGGATCTACAATATTCCAACTATCTTCTGCAAAAAGTCCTAACTGATAATACTCTTTTGATTGATTTGATAATCCTTTATCCATACCAAATACTCCATCTGTTAGTTCAGCTTTTAAGTATTCAGCTCCAACAACTATAAAATGACTCTCTAAAGGTAACTCATATTTTGCATTAAATGTTGTATTTTTTGACTCTAATTTTCTTGTAGGTCTTGGTAATAAACTATCAATAAAAGCTTGATCTGCAGCATTTAAATCATCATAAGAAATACCACCTGCCTTGGTCCAACTATTTTTACTAGGATCATATATAGCTCCTTCATTTGTATATAATTCTGTCATTCTAATTCTTTCAGCAGCATCTAAAGGTAAGCTTCTTCCTAAATTCTCACTTTTTATATGATGAACTCCAACTGTACTTTTACCTAAATCCCAATCTGCTTCCCAATCAAGTGAATATTGCTCTCTTTGCATTCTTTGTGTTTCGGCATATCCTACTCTTGGAGATAGAGAACCTTTATTGTCAAAATACAATAAACTTTCTCTACTATCAACCGTTCCAACACTTCCTGAACTATTATCATACTTCTGTTTTGCTATATCAAAATTTGCTTTAATAGTATGGTTTTCATTTGGAGTAAATGTTAAACCTGTACCAAAAGTCCAATTTTGATTATCCATAGTTTTACCATTTCCACCAAAACTACTATTATCTTTACTAGAATCTTCTATTGCTCCATTATTATTAAAACTATCTTTTGCCCATTGTGGATTTGATTTTTCATTGTCATAAAAACTTCCCCTTAAACTAATTCCTAATTTATCCTTTATAATTGGACCCATAATTGCAAAATCTGTTGTATCTTTATCCCCCCAATAACTTTTTGATTGAAATGTTCTACTATGAGATATTGAACCTGTCCACTCATTTGAAATCTTTTTAGTAATTATATTTATAACTCCACCCATAGCATCTGCACCATAAAGTGTACTCATAGGTCCACGAATCACCTCTATTCTTTCAATCATTGAAAGTGGTGGAATATTTGCAAATTGTAATCCACCAAAACCATTTGGATAAATATCTCCATTATTATTTTGTTTTTTCCCATCGATTAGTACAAGAGTATAATCAGCTCCCATACCTCTAATACTAACTGTACCTTGACCTGATTTATCTGTTGTTTCACCAATATCAACACCCTCTATATCTTTAACTGCATCAAGCAAGTTTGCATAAGGTTTACTTTGTAAATCCTCTTGAGTTATTACAGATATACTTGCTGGTGCATCTGTTATTTTTTGTTCATATCCTGAAGCAGAAGTTACAACTTGTACAGAGTCAAGTTTTGTTGTCTCATTTGCATTTAAAGCAACACCACCAAAAATTAAAGTAGCAACACTTAGAGCCAATTTTATTCGCATATTTATTCCTTCAATTTAAATTATATTTGAGATAATTATTAATAATCGATATTAATTATTAATAAAAGATAAATGGAATAATATAATTAAAAACTTAAAATGAGTTGAAAATGATAGTAATTATTAAAAATTTACAGGATGATTATAAAATAGTTGTAAGAATCTTTATGAAGATACTTTAATTTAAATTTATGTAAGTTTACAATAGTTTTTACAATATAAAGCCCCAAGCCAAATCCACTACTTCTTTTCTCTTCTTGATAGAAAGCATCTGTATAAAATGATAAATCATTTTTCAAAGCACTCCCTTTTGAAATAATTTTTATTGATTTTGAATCTGCTTCAACTATAACTTTTTTATCTGTACTAAATTTAATAGCATTATCAATTAAATTTTTCAAAGCAATTGATATCATATATATATCGACTTCAAACTCAAAATCTTCTATTTTTTTATCAATTTTATCTTGATTTATCATTAAAAGTTCAATTGATTTTTCAAAAACTGTATTAAAATTTATTCTCTCTTTATATAGCATCGTATTTTTTGAAGTTAATTTTTCAACAGTTGCTAACTCTTTTATAATATCATCCATTCTTCTAAAAGCTTTTTGAAGACTCTCTTTGGTTTTATCATCTTCTAAAGTTTCAGCAATAAACATAGCTTTTGTAATAGGAGTTTTAAGCTCATGCATCATATTTCTCATAAATAGATCTTTTGATTTTGATTGATTATTTATTATATTTATAGCTTCATTAAAATTTTTTGCAATAGTGCCTACCTCATCACGACTCTTATACTCTAACTTTATATCTTTATTTCCATTTGAAAACTCTATAATTTTTCTATTTAACTCTTTTAGAGGTCTTAGTTTTCTATTTATAATCTCATAAAGAAGTAAAAAAATAGCAATTGAGAGTATCAAACCAGCAACTATAAAAGCAACATTGTAATTGTACTGTTTGGAGTCTTTTATCATCACATTGTAACCATACTGTTGCACATATACATAATACATATTATCAAACTTATAGACTCTATAAGTTCCTGAATAGTTCTTATTTATTGTTAACTCTTGAGCATTATTAATAATTTCAAGTTTTCTCTCAACACTATTTATTGGTTTTACATTTAATTTTTTATATAGTTCATCTAACTTTGAAGCAGTTGGGTGATCTTGAAAAAGAATCAAAAAGTTTTCAGCGATTAGCTCATATCTATTTTGTAAATTTAAATCGTGTCTTTGTTTGTCATATCTTATAAATATTGCAAAAGTTATAAAAATTCCAAAAAAAGCAAATGCAAATATTATATTTACAAATGTAGATATAGAGATATTTCTTATCATATTAGTTGATAACCAATACCTCTAACCGATTTAATATATTGTTGAGAATCATCAATTTTTGCTATCTTTGTTCTAATTCTTGAGATAATCACATCTATATTTTTTAAAGATGAATCATCTTCTATATTATCACTTGTATATATAAAATCTTCTCTTGAAACAACACCTTTATTTCTTTGAATAAGTAGTTTTAATATATCATATTCTGCCAATGTTAAAGAAAGAGATACACCTTTAAATAATATTTGCATATCTTTCTCTCTTAACTCAAATGGTGAATTATTTTTATCTTTTTTTATACTAGCTTGTGAATCAACTCTTTTTAAAATGGTTTTGATTCTTGCTTGAAGCTCTCTTGGATTATAAGGTTTTGGCAAATAATCATCAGCACCTCTTTCTAATCCCATAACCTTATCCAAAATATCATCTCTAGCTGAACTTATAATAATTGGAATTTGAGATTTTTCTCTAATTTTTGGAATAAGTTCCAAACCATCAATTTCAGGTAGTGTTAAATCCAAAATTATAAGTTGAAAATCTTTATTTATATCAAGCATAGATAGTCCAATATATGGACTATCTGTATTTGTAACATCTATATCAAACGATTTTAAATAATCTGTGATGATTTGAGCTAACTCTAAATCATCCTCTATCATAAGTACTTTTATTATGTGTTATCCTTTTTATTGAGTTACAAGCATTAAAGTTTGACCATATCTATTTACATAAACTCTTTTATAATCATTTTTATACTTTTTTAAAGCTGTTTGAATATTTTCGAAATTTTTAATTTCAATATCCTCTATTTGAATTATAATATCCCCAGCTAAAAATCCAACTTTCTCTGCTTTTGATTTTGGTTCAACTTCTGTTATTAGCATTCCATTTATATCTGAAGATAATCTATATTTTTTTATCATATCAGCATTAATTGTGCTAACTTTTAATCCATCTAATATTTTTCTATCACTTGAAGATACACCTTCAATTGTTGATCTGTCACCTAATACAACCTCTATTTTTAAATCTTTTCTATCTCTTTCTACTCCAAATACAACTTTCTCATTTGGTTTAAAAGATGCTATTGCATTTTGTAAAGTTGTTCTATCTTTTATAACTTTATCATCTATTAAGTATATTAAATCTCCTCTTTTTAGACCATATTGAGCAGCTGGTGTATCTGCTGAAATATCTAAAATAATAGCCCCCTCTTTTCTTTTATAAACTTGCTGAGTATCCTTATCTAAATCAGCAATCATAACCCCAAGATATCCTCTTACTACTTTACCATCAGTTACAAGTTTTGTTACAACATCTCTTACCATATCAACAGGAATAGCAAAACCTATTCCATCATTTCCACCACTTTTTGATAATATCGCTGTATTAATTCCTATTAAAGCACCTCTACTATCAACTAAAGCACCTCCACTATTTCCAGGATTTATAGATGCATCTGTTTGAATATAGTTTTCATATTTATTGATTCCAACTTTGTTTTTATTTAAAGCAGATATTATTCCCATTGTAACAGTTGTTCCAACTCCAAAAGGATCACCTATAGCAAAAGTTACATCACCAACCAATAAAGTGCTTGAATCACCAAGTTTTATTGGAGTTAGGCTCTTTTTTGTATCAATTTTAATAACTGCAATATCACTATCTTTATCTCTTCCTATTAAAGTTGCACTATACTCCATTGGATCATTAGCAATAGTTACAGATATCTCTTCTGCATTTTCAATTACATGATTATTTGTAATAATGTAACCATCTTTTGTAACAATTACACCCGAACCTAAAGATCTTTGTACTCTATTTTGTTTAAATTGATTAGAGAACTCATCACCAAAAAATTTCCTAAAAAATGGGTCATCAAGCATCTGAAATGGAACATTAGAAGCTGCATTTACACTTCTTTTTGTAGATATATTAACTACTGAATTTAAAGAAGAGTTTATACTACTATTAAAAGATAAAATCTCACTTTGTGAATTTGGTGCTACTCTATTTGGATTTTTATCCATCTCTTCAAACTCTATATTTTTTGATAATAGCAGAGTTGATAAAACCAAAGAAACAACAACTATCTTCTTAATCATTTTAATCCTTATTTGATAAATTATTAGAAAATTATAGTGCTACTATGTAAACTGTTTTCCAATAAATAATTAACATATAGTTAATTATTTTGTTATAAATCTGTTTTTAAAACAGCTCCACTACTTGCATTTGTTACTAAAGCTCTATATTGACCTAACCATGATGAATTGATTGGTTTTTTTAAAGGTATAAATTCAGCTTTTCTTTTCGCAATCTCTTCATCGCTTAATTCAACTTCTAAAATATATTTATCAACATCGATATGAATAATATCTCCATCTTTTAATAATCCAATCATTCCACCCTCAGCAGCTTCTGGACTAACATGCCCAATAGAAGCACCTCTTGTAGCTCCACTAAATCTTCCATCAGTTATAAGTGCAACCTTATCTCCAAGCCCCATTCCCATAATTAAACTTGTAGGAGCAAGCATCTCTTGCATACCAGGACCTCCTTTAGGACCTTCATATCTAATTACAACAACATCACCAGCTTTTACTCTACCTTCAACAATTCCTTTTATAGCTTCAGCTTGCCCATCAAAACAAACAGCTGTTCCTTTTAAAGCTCTAGCTCCTGTAATTCCAGCTGTTTTTATAACAGCACCTTGCTGTGCTAGATTTCCATAAAGAATAGCTAATCCACCAACTTGTGAATAAGGATTGTCTATAGTGTGAATTATATTTGTATCTTTTATATTTGCATCTTTAATTCTTTCTAGCACTGTTTCACCTGTAACTGTAAGGTTATCTAATAAAATATCATCACCTCTTTTTGTCATCTCTTTCATAACAGCATTTACACCACCAGCTTTATTTATATCTTCCATATGAACAGTGCTTAAAGATGGTGATATTTTTGCAATATGTGAAACTCTTTTTGATATAGCATTTATATCTTTTAATTCAAAATCTACTCCTGCCTCTTTTGCAATTGCTAACATATGTAAAACAGTGTTTGAACTTCCACCCATTGCCATATCAACAGCAAAGGCATTTCTTACAGCTTTTTCATTTAAAATATTTCTTAATCTAAATTTTTCAATATTTGCTTTATCAAGAGCAATTTCACAAACTCTTCTTGCTGCTTTTCTATATAACTCTTCTCTCTCTTTTGTAAGTGCTAAGATTGTTCCATTTCCAGATAGTGCAATTCCCATGGCTTCCATAAGTGTATTCATAGAGTTTGCAGTAAACATTCCAGAACAAGATCCTCCATCTGGACATGCATTGCACTCAATATCTTTTAGCTCCTCTTCACTCATCTCACCAGCTTCAAATTTTCCAACAGCTTCAAAAGCAGTTGCTAAATCTATTGGTATTCCATCTTTTGTGTAACCTTTTTGCATAGCTCCACCACTTACAAAAACAGTTGGAACATTTACTCTTAAAGCTCCCATAATCATACCTGGAACTATTTTGTCACAATTTGGAATAGCAATCATTGCATCTAGTTTGTGTGCATTCATAACAGTTTCAATAGAGTTTGCAATTAATTCTCTACTTGGAAGAGAAAACAACATTCCATCATGACCCATTGCAATACCATCATCAACACCTATTGTATTAAACTCAAAAGGTACACATCCATTTGCTCTTATCTCATCTTTTATAATCTTTGAAACCTTATCTAAGAAAAAGTGTCCTGGAATAATCTCTATAAAAGAGTTTGCAACTCCAATAAATGGCTTATTAAAATCTTCATCTTTTAACCCTGTTGCTCTTAATAAAGATCTATGTGGAGTTCTATTATGACCCTTTTTTATCTCATCACTTCTCATAACTATCCTTTTGTGAATTATTTTAAAAATTTCATAGATTATACATATATTACTTTTCATATTTTATTAAATAAAAAATATTTTAAAATTTTTTTAAAAACTCTTGACAAATGAAAAAAAAGCTACTATAATTCCAGTCCATTTTAAGAAGTAACTTAAAATAGAGTTCTTAAAATTATGCGAGTGTGGCGGAATAGGTAGACGCGCGGGACTTAAAATCCCGTTCCGGTTTCGGAGTGTGAGTTCGATTCTCACCATTCGCACCATTTTTTAAATGATGGAGAGCTGACAGAGTTGGTCGAATGTACCGGTTTTGAAAACCGGCGAGGTGAAAGCCTCCGAGGGTTCGAATCCCTCGCTCTCCTCCATTTGCTTACATACAAATGAATAAATCCAATTTATAACTTACTGTTGGAGGTATAGCAAAGTTGGTAATGCCTCGGATTGCAAATCCGACATGCGTTGGTTCGAGTCCGACTACCTCCTCCAAATCGAACTTCAATACTACTTTAAATAAATTTTAAGCTTATTAACTACTTTTTTTGATATAATATCACTTTTAAAATTTTGGAGGGGAATATGGCAAACAAAAGCCAAATTGAAGAGTTAAAAGAGATATTGCTACAAAGAAAAGATACTATTTTTACAAATGTAAAAAATAGTAGAGATAGTATAGAACAACTAAAAGATCAAGACTTAAACGACGATTTAGATTATGCTGATTTTGTTAGTGATTCATTTACACAAGGTATGATTGCCAATCATCAACTAGAAGAGTTAAAACAGATTGAAACTGCTCTAAAAAAAATAGCAGATGGAAGCTACGGAATTTGTGATATGTGTGGAGTTAATATTCCAATTGGAAGATTAAAAGCAAAACCATTTGCTAGATTTTGTACAGAGTGCAGAACAGTTTTTGAGCAAGAAGAGCAAAAAAGAGCAAAAGCTTGATAAAAAGAGAGTATTTTTTACACGATAAAAAATTAAATTTCAATTTTTTTCAAAATATTGAAGACTTTATAGTTGAAGAAGAGCCTATAGAGTTTTCAGGTTTTGGGAACTTTTTAATACTAAAAATAGTAAAACAAAATTGCGACACTTGGGAACTTATAGATAAAGTTGCAAAACATCTTAGAGTATTTTCAAATGAGATTGGTTATGCTGGATTAAAAGATAAAAATGCAACAACAACTCAATATATTTCAATACCTAAAAAATATCAAAAAGATATCAAAAATTATAAATCTAAGAAAATAGAGATTTTTGAAATAGGTTTACATAATAAAAAACTAAATATTGGTGATTTAAAAGGGAATCGATTTAAGATAAATCTAAAAGATGTTGAACTTGAAGAGCTTTATACTATAGATAAAGTTTTAAAAGATATTAGCAAGTTTGGTATGCCAAACTATTTTGGATTTCAAAGATTTGGAAAAGAGGTTGAAGAGAATTTAGAAAAAGCAAAACAACTACTTTTTGATGATTATAAAGTAAAAGATAAAAAAGTAGCTAAGATGCTTATAAGTGCTTACCAAAGCACATATTTTAATGCTTGGTTAGTTGAAAGATTAAAACTAAACAAAAGTGAATTTAAACTTTTAAATGGTGATATATTTTATGACATAGAAAGCTCTAAACTTTTTACACCAAAAGCTATAAATGAAAAGATTATAAATGATTTTAAAGATAAAAAAATAACTCCAACAGGACTTCTACCTGGAAATGATGTTTTTAAAGCAAGAGATGAAGCTTTAAAAATAGAGCAAAAATATGATAATAGTGATATTAGAGAAAAAGGTTACAGAAGAGAAGCTATTGTATTTCCAGAAATTTTATCTACAAAATATAATAAGGAGAAAAAAGAGGCTCTTTTAGATTTTATACTTCCAAAAGGCTCTTATGCTACAGTTTTAATTGAAGCTTTAGCCAATAGAAATTTTGGCTAAATACTTAAGGAAGAGTTATATATCTATCTTCATAGTATAGTCTATTTTCAATAGCTATAACTCTTTGTTTATTATCAAATTTAAATCTATAAATCTCATTTTTATCTAAATTCTCATCAAGTTTAATCAAATAACCTTGAGATTCAAGAGCATATAAAGATGTTCCAAAAGCTAGAGCAAAAAATTTAGCATACTTAAACTTAATACTTGACAACTCTTCTAGTGAACTATTTAATTTAAAAATTTCACCTTCAATATTTGCTAAATAAATATAGTTATCTTTAAAAATAACATCTCTAATATTATAATCTTTTGTAAATACCTCTCTTGGAGATATAGATACAATTTTATTTGAACTTGCAACTACTAAACTCTCTCCCTCATCAACAAATCCTAAAGCTATAATGTTATTAAATTCATTATCTGGATCTATTGCTATGTTTCTTACAATCTCATTTGATACTAAAGATACTATTACCAATCTTCCATTTAAAGTTGGAAAAAGAACCAAACTTCCCATAAAGTAAGGGTTTGTAACTCTTGTATCATTTGCTAAAGAGAGAGGAAAATACTCTTTAAATAATGTTTTATTTGTATTTACATCAACCAATTCAATACTATTATTTGAGTATAAAATTGCTAATTTATCTTCAACTAAACTAGCTGCAACAACTGGATTTGAAGTTGTAATCTCTATTTTGTCAATCAAAATTTTGTCTAAATTGTTTGTTGCTATAATTTTTTGATCATCTGTTAAATTTATAAAATCAAAACCCTCTTTTAGCTTATCTTCGCTAACTCCTAATTTTGTTATAAACTTACCATCTTCTAAAGTTGCACCAATTTTATTCATTGATTTTATATCACTTTTTATAGAGTTTTTTTCAAGATTTAAACCTTTACTTAACTCTTCTGGTTCAAAATATTTTTTACCTGAACAAGCATTAAAAACAAAAATTATAAAAATTGCACTAATTATATATCTCATATTTTACTTCGTTACTAGATTATGTTTTAATAAAATTGCCAGTTCATAAACTTTTGAATCTTGATTTATCTCTTCTAAGATAGCTTTTGCTTTTTCATACTCTTCTTGATTTACTAAAATAATAGCTTCATGTAGTATCGCATAATCTTTAATCAAAAAATCATCATTTTTTCTTAAAGCATCTAACTTATCAAAATTCATCTCTTTTGCAGCAATTTGATACTCTAATAGCTCTTTTAAATATTTAGAAGAGATATTTATTTCACTTAACTCTTTTTTTGCTGTTAAAAAAAGTGCCACTTCATACAAAGATTGATTTTTATTTTTCAAATACTCTAAAGAGCTCTCGTCACCTTGTTCCAAATAGTTATTTAATGCTATATTTGCTTTATATAAATTTGATTGATCAATCTTATTTTTTGTAAAAATTGCAATAGGAGTAATAATTGCTAAGAGTATCAACACATATATAATTTTTTTATATTTTTTGAAAAATCTCTCTAGCTTTACAAAATTCTCTAAAAGTTTCTCTTCATTGTTTAATTCATTTTTTAGATAGTTTACATCATCTTTTATACTCATTTATCTAACCTTTTTTTAAAATAAACAATATTCTACAAAAATATTGATAAAACCTTACTTTTATTTTTTTTCTTGTATAATTGTAGCCATTAATTTTAAAGGTAATTTATTATGAAAAAACTAATTATAACTTCTATTTTATCACTATTTTTAACAATTTCTTTATTCGCAAAAGAGAAAAATGAGACAGCTACTTCAGACCAAACAAGATTTGAGTCTTTAACAAAATTAACAAAAGTTATTGGAACAGTTGAAAAGTATTATGTTGATGATATAAAACTTCAAGAGATTATTGATAAAGCTTTAAAAGGTTTAATGCAAGAGCTAGATGCTCACTCAAGCTATTTAGACAAAAAAGCTTCAAATGAGATGAGTATTACAACAGCTGGTGAATTTGGTGGATTGGGAATTACTGTTGGAATGAGAGATGGTGCATTAACTGTAATTTCACCAATTGATGACACTCCAGCATATAAAGCTGGTGTTAAAGCATCTGATATAATCTTAAAAATTGACGACAAAGCAACTTTAGGAATGACTTTAGATGAAGCTGTAAGCATTATGAGAGGAAAACCAAAAACTGATATATCTATTACAGTTGTTAGAAAGGGTGAATTAAAACCAATTGAGATAAAGATGCAAAGAGATATTATAAAAGTTCAATCTGTATTTGCAAAAACAGTTGAAGATGAAGATCTTTTATACATTAGAATCTCTAGTTTTGATGCTAAAGTAACTGAAGAGCTACAAAAAGCTATTAAAAATAATCCAAACGCAAAAGGTATTATTTTGGATTTAAGAAACAATCCAGGTGGACTTTTAGGTCAAGCAATTGGGGTTGTTGATCTATTTGTGAAATCAGGAACAATTGTTTCTCAAAAAGGGAGAGACAAAGAGTCTGAAGAGAAGTTTGAAGCAACTAAATTTGGCTTTAAATCAGATTTACCACTTGTAATTTTAGTAAATGAGGGTTCTGCTTCAGCTTCAGAGATTGTTAGTGGTTCACTACAAGATCATAAAAGAGCTGTAATTATTGGTGAAAAAACTTTTGGTAAAGGCTCTGTTCAAGCAGTACTGCCAATAAATGATGAACAAACTGAAAATATTAAATTAACAATTGCAAAGTACTACCTTCCAAGTGGAAGAACTATTCAAGCTCTTGGTGTAACTCCAGATATAATTGCAAGTGCTGGGAAAGTTACACAAGATGAAGATTCTGCTTTTAGAATAAAAGAGGCTGATTTAAAAAGACATCTTGAAGGTGAGCTAGATAAAGTTGATAAAAAATCAAAAAATGATTCAAAATCATCAAAAAATGATTCAAATAAAATAGTTTCAAAAGAGGAGCTGCTAAATGATAACCAGCTAAATACATCATTAGCAATTTTAAAAAGTTTAATAATTATGAATAAAAATTAGGAAGAAAAATGAATATAGAAAAAATAAAAGAGTTAAAACTTTGGCCAGACAATAAAAAAACAACTACACAAAAAGGTTTTGATGAGTTAGAAAATGCAGGATATAACCTTTTTTATATAGGAAAAAATGCAGACCTTTATAGTTGCCCAGGAGATGAACCTAAAACTCTACTTGTAAGAAGTGATAGAACATCTGTTTTTGATATTCCACTTAATTTTCAAATTGAAGGTAAAGGAATAATTCAAACTCAAATATCAAATTTTGGCGCAGATTTTGCAAAAAAAGCTGGAATAAGAACAGCGATATTAGATGAAAAAATTTCAAATGATATTTCACTTTCACCAAGATGCCAGCTTATGAAACTATGTAAACCTCTTGAAGCTGAAATTGATGGCGAAACTGTTCAATTTGAGCTAATATTTAGAAACTATTTAACAGGTTCGCTATTTCAAGCTCTACAAGAGAATAAAGACCCTTATGGATTAAATCTTCCAAATGATTTAAAAGAGTGGCATAAATTTGAAAATCCCATCTTTACTCCTACTACAAAAGGAATTAAAGATGAGCCTTTAAATTCACAAAAAGTAAAAGATAAGTTTCCTGAAATAATCTCAAACTTAGAGAGAGTTTTTAAAGAGTTTACATCTTTTGCACAAGCTAGAGGAATTGTTGTAGTTGATACAAAATTTGAGATTTTTGTTGATGAGAGTGGAAATTGGGTTTTAGGCGATGAAGTTTTAACACCTGAAAGCTCAAGATTTATAGCATTAGAAGATTTTGAAAAAGGTAATTTCATATCTATGGATAAACAAATTCTAAGAGATTTTGGTAAAAAAGAGAATTGGAAAGAAAAAGCTAAATCTTTAAAAGCTGGTGAAAAGTTAGAAGTTGTTGTTCCACAAGAGATTAAAGATAAAATTTTAAATGGATATAGAACAATTTTAGAAAGATTAAGCAAATAAAATATTAGATATAATCCCAAAAAAAATATAAGTAAAGGTATAAAATATGAAAGCAATTGTAAATGTAGGTTTAAAAAAAGGTGTATTAGATGATCAAGGAAAAGCAATAAATCATGCTTTAGGAACTTTAGGATTTAAAGATTTAATATCTGATGTTAGAGTTGGAAAACAGATTATTATTGAGTTAAATTCAAACGATAAAGATAAAGCAAAAGAAGAAGTTACAAAAATGTGTGAAAAGCTTTTAGCAAATACTGTAATTGAAGATTACACAATAGAAATAGTTGGTTAATTATGAAAGTAGCAGTTCTACAATTTCCAGGAACAAACTGTGAATTTGATGCAAAATATGCATTTGATAAACTTGGTTGTGAAGTTGAAGTTATTTGGCACAAAGAGGGTAAACTTCCAGAAAACACTGATTTAGTAGTTGTTCCAGGAGGTTTTTCTTATGGTGACTATTTAAGAAGTGGTGCAATTGCTAGATTTGCAAATATCATGGAAGATGTTAAAAAATTTGCTTCAAATGGTGGAAAAGTATTAGGAATTTGTAATGGTTTTCAAATTCTTTTAGAAGCTGGTTTACTTCCAGGTGCAATGAAAAGAAATGATACTTTACACTTTATATCAAAACATCATCACTTAAAAGTTATAGATAATAACAATGAATTTTTAAGACTTTTAAATGTTGGAGATGTTGTTAATATACCAGTAGCTCATCATGATGGAAACTACTATATTGATGAAACTGGATTAAAAGAGCTTGAAGCTAATAATCAAATATTATTAAAATATTGTACAAAAGATGGTGAAGTTACAAATATGAATGGAAGTGTTTCAAATATCGCAGGAATTTGCAATAAAGAGAGAAATGTATTTGGTTTAATGCCTCATCCTGAACGTGCAATTGAAGATATTTTGGGTTCAACAGATGGTATTAATATGTTGAAAGGATTTTTAAAGTAGATTTTTCTACTTTAAATAATATGAAAAAATTAATATCTTTATTTATACTTTTTTCAACTCTTCTTACTGTAAATCTATTTGCATCAAAAAATCTCTATTTATCATTTTCAAAAATACCAAAAAATATATATGCCAATCAAAAATTTGAGATAAAAGTTGAAGCTTTAGTAACAACTTCAAATTTTACAGATTTAAAAACTGAATTCTTTGAAATGGAAGATATAGATATCATAAATCCAAACTCTCCTTGGAAAAAAATATCAAATAATAAGTATGAAAATAGTTACTATCTTCAAGTTTTAAGCCCTAATTTTAAACTTCCAATTATAAATATCTCACTTTTAAACTATAATGAAGTTATTGATAATGATATTTTAGAGTTAAGTAGTATAAATTATTTAGAGATTGGAAAAAGTGATAAGAGATTTACAAATATTATTGCTGATGATTTAGTTATAAAAGCATATAAAACAAAACAATATAACAATAAAGATGCTCTTACAATTGTAGATATAGATGCAAAAAACTCAAATTTGGGAAATTTTCATTTAAATGAGATAGAAGAGCAAGGAATCTCATCAATTAAAGAGATAGAGAATATTGAAAATTTAGTTTACTATTTTGTAACACCAATTTATCAAAAAAATCTTATATTTACATATTTTAATAGCAAAAATAATAGTTTTGTGGAGATGAAGGTTCCACTTATTTTACAAAATGAGTTAGTAAGTACACAAACTGATTTAAATCCAAATGATTCAACATTTGAAAAATATAAAAAAATCGCTGCCATTGTTGTTTTTGTAATATTTTTCCTACTATTTATTTGGAAAAGAAAAAACAAAATTATATTTACACTTATGTTTATTTCACTTATATTTGCAATTATTTATAATTTTCCAAATCAAAAAGGTTATGTAAGCGAGGGTTCATTTATATATATTCTTCCTACAAAAAACTCAACAATATTTTTTAAGACAACAAACAAAGAGAGAGTTGAAGTATTAGAGAAAAAAGGGCAATTTAAAAAAGTTTTAGGTTTAGATAACAGTTTTATTGGTTGGATCAAGGAGGAGAGTTTTGAAAAAAATTAGAGGTCTTTTTGTAGCAATTCAGTTTTCAATAACAGTTGCATTTGTTATATTTTTTATGTATATATTTAGAAATAACGCTCATAAAGTTATTAAAATTTGGATGACTATTCAGATGTACTTTTTGGGAATTAAGCTTGAAATTGAGGGTAAACTTGATGAGAGTTGTGATTTAATTTTAATAAATCATCAATCAATGCTTGATATTATAGTAATGGAGTATATTCACAAAAGAAACATAGCTTGGGTTGCAAAAAAACAGATAACTGATATGTTCTTTTTTGGTCATATTATAAAAGCTCCAAGAATGATTAGTATTGATAGAGAGAATAAAGCTGGTTTAATTCATCTATTAAGTGAAGCAAAAGATAGGTTAGATAAAGGTCGTCCAATAGCAATTTTCCCAGAAGGAACTAGAGGAGATGGAACTTTTATGGGTGATTTTAAAGCAGGAGCTAAAATGCTTGGAAATAAATATAACCTAAAAGTTCAACCTGTTGTTATGTTTAATACTAGAAATATTGTAGATTCAAAAAGATTGGAAGCATCTTCAGGAGTTGTAAAAGTTGTATTTTTAGAACCAGTTCAAGCTAGTAAAGATAGCTCTTGGTATGAAGATACTGAAAAAAATATGAAAGAGGTATTTTACAAAGAGTATAAAAACTATGTTTCTTGAGTTTAAAACTCTTATTGCAATTGGTATTGGTGGAGCAGTCGGCTCGATTTTAAGAGCCATAACTGTTTTTTACCAAACAAAATATTATCCAGTTGATTTTCCTTTAGGCATTTTAATAGTTAATATATTAGGTTCACTAATACTTGGTTTTGTCTATTTTTATATATCTAATTTTATTGTTTCTGAAAACGTACGATTTCTTATAATTACAGGTTTTTTAGGTGGTCTTACAACATTTTCAACTTTTGCACTTGACAGCTATTTACTATTAAACTCTTCTTTAAATTTAGCAATATTAAATATTATTTTAAATATTTCTGGTTCTATATTTGCAATTTTTCTTGGTGTAAAAATTGCACAATTTATTTTTAAATAGAAAAAAATTTTAAGCTACAAAAAGATATAATATTCTTTATCTTAAAAAAAAGGAATTATTATGGGTATGCCAAGTGGTATGCAATTACTAGTAATTGTTTTAATTATACTAATATTATTCGGTGGTAAAAAAATACCTGAACTTGCAAAAGGTTTAGGAAGTGGTATTAAAAACTTTAAAAAAGCTATAAAAGATGAAGATGAAGAGAGTGCTACAGCTTCAAAAATCGAAGATAGTGAAAAAAAAGCTGATAATAAAGTAGAAGCTACTAAAACTGAAGACAAAACAAAGGCTTAAGCCTTTGTCTTAAAACACCTACAAAGAGATTAAATTGCAAAATATAGTTAAAGATTTTATTGAAAAAAATTTACAAAAAGATATTGTATTAGAGAAGCCAAAAGATAGCTCACTTGGTCATTTTGCAACACCAGTTGCATTCTCTTTAGCAAAAGAGTTAAAAAAATCTCCTATGATTTTAGCTGAAGAGTTGGCTGTAAAGTTGCAAAATCCAAATATTTTTGAAAAAGTTGAAGCTGTAAAAGGTTTTATAAACTTTAAACTATCTAAAAAATTTATAGAAAAATTTACAAATGAAGCTTTACAAAGTGGTGAAAATTTTGCAAAAGGTGAAGCAAAAACTGAAAAGATACTTCTAGAGTATGTAAGTGCAAACCCAACAGGTCCTCTTCATATTGGACATGCAAGAGGGGCTGTTTTTGGAGATACTTTATATAAAGTTGGTAAATATCTAGGCTATGAAATTACAACTGAGTATTATATAAATGACGCTGGTGCTCAAATGCAACTTCTAGGAATTAGCGTTAGTTTGGCTGCTAGAGATTTTATTTTTAATGAAACTGTAGAGTATCCAGAGAGCTACTATAGAGGTGAGTATTTAATCGAAATTGCCGAAAAAATTATAGAAAAATATGGAAAAGATATTATCTATGATGAGAGTAGATTTGAAGAGATGGCAATTTTTGCAAAAGATATAGTAATGCAAATAATCATAAAAGATTTAGGTGATTTAGGAATAAATTTCCAAAACTTTGTATCTGAAAAATCACTTTATAGCTCATGGGAAAATACAAAAACTGTTTTAGAAAAAAATGGTTCACTTTACACAAAAGATGAAAAAGTTTATCTAAAATCAACACAATTTGGTGATGATAGCGATAGGGTTGTTGTAAGAGAAAATGGAATTCCAACATATCTAGCTGGAGATATAATCTATCACAAAAATAAATTTGATAGAGAGTTTGACAAATATATAAATATTTGGGGAGCTGATCACCACGGATATATTACAAGAGTAAAAGCTGCTATTGAGTTTTTAGGAAATGACTCTTCTAAACTTGAAGTTATTTTATCTCAAATGGTTCAGCTACTTAAAGGTGGACAACCTTATAAAATGAGTAAAAGAGCTGGGAATGTCATATTAATGTCTGATATAACTTCTGAGATTGGAAGTGATGCATTAAGATTTATATTCTTAACTAAAAAAAGTGATACTCACTTGGAGTTTGATATTGATATGTTAAAAAATCAAGACTCAAGTAATCCAATTTTTTATATAAACTATGCGCATGCAAGAATAAATCAAGTCTTTGTAAAATCAAATTTAAGTTTTGAAGATATAAAAGATGAGAGCTTTGAAGCTTTAAATAGTGAAGCCTTAAATTTAGTTTATGAATCACTTCTTTTAAAATCTGTTTTAGAGGATGCATTTTCTAAAAGAGATATGCAAAAAATTACTGAATACTTATACAATCTAGCTTCTAGCGTACATAAGTTTTATAATGAGCACAAAATTATTGGAAGTAGTGAAGAAAAAACTTACTTAAAAGTTCTAAGTATGGCAAAGTTAAGTCTAAAAACAGGACTTAAACTTCTTGGGATTGAAGCAAAAGAGATTATGTAATCTCTTTTGTTAAGAATCAGTTTTTAGGCTTTGCAAAGCTTTCTAAAAAATCTTCTAAGTTATATTTTTCTCTATATTTTTCACTCATTAAATGAATAAAAATATCTCCTAAATCAATAACAGTCCAATTCTCATCTTCATCAACTCTTAAAAACTCTTCACCTTTTGGTTTTAAATCTGTTTTTAAATAATCCAAAAGTGCAGCACCATGCTTTGGATTTAAAGTTGTAGCAATTACAACATAATCAACTAAATACTCTTTTGATTTTAAATCAAAAAGTTCAACATCAACAGCTTTTTTATCTTCTAAAATAGCTTTTATATTCTCTACTCTATTTTTCAATTTTTTCCTTTTTTAAGTTTTTTAAATCTTCCCAAATAACTTTTGGAACATAGTTTAAATCTAATTTTTCACGCAGTCTTGTAGAGCTAATATCTATATTTATATCAAGAGTTTTAAACTCACTTGATAATAGATTATATCCAGCTCTTTTAGCCACAACAAACTCTAAATTCTCTCTTAGCTCATCAATATTGTGCCATCTATAAAGAGATTTTAGGTTATCTTCACCTATTATGAAGTAGATTTTGCTAGGATTTAATAAACTTTTAATATATCTAATAGTCTCATAAGTGTAGCTTAGTTTTTTTTGCTTAATCTCATAATCACAAACCTCAACCCTTTTATCATCTTCAAAAACTTTTTTTAAAAGCTTGAATCTAATCTCTGGCTCAAATAAAAAATCTTTTTTAAATGGATTTAGATAAGTTGGAACTATGATTAATTTATCAATATCTAAAACTTCTAGTGCAGTCTTAACTATCTTTTCATGTGCTAAATGTATTGGGTCAAAACTACCACCAAAAATTGCAATTTTCAAAAAAAACTTACCTCAATTTATGAATTAAATTATATTATAGCAATTTTTCGATAAAATATTTGCTATTTAGAATTTTTATAAAGGGATTAGATGGCTATTAAAGTTGCAATAAATGGATTTGGAAGAATAGGAAGATGTGTGGCTAGAATTATTGCCAACAGAGATGATGTTGAACTGGTTGCTATTAATGATACTGCTGAAGCTTCAATGCTTGAGTATATTACAAAATATGATACTGTTCATGGAACTTTTAATGGTGATGTTAAAGTTGAGAATGGTTTCCTAAAAATGGGGAAAATTAATGCAAAACTATACTCAACTAGAGATGCAAATGAGCTAACATTTACTAAAGATTGTGGTGCAGAGATTGTTTTAGAGTGTACAGGTGCATATTTAACTCAAGATAAATGCCAAGTTCATATAAAAAATGGTGCTAAAAAAGTTGTTATGAGTGCACCTGCAAAAGATGATACAAAAACTTATGTTATGGGTGTAAACGAGTCAACTTATGGTGGTGAAAATATAGTTTCAAATGCATCTTGTACTACAAACTGCCTTGGACCAATAGCTAAAATTATAGATGATGCTTTTGGAATTGAAAAAGGTTTAATGACAACTATTCACTCATATACAAATGACCAAAATATATTAGATGTAAAACACAAATCTGATAAAAGAAGAGCAAGAGCTGGTGCACAAAATATGATTCCTACAAGCACAGGTGCAGCTAAAGCTATGCGACTTATTATGCCTCAACTTGATGGAAAACTTCATGGTCAAAGCGTAAGAGTTCCAACTCCAAATGTATCTATGGTAGATGTAAACTTTGTAATCAAAAAAGATACTACAAAAGATGAGATAAATGCTTTATTTACTCAAAAATCAAAAGAGTTAGCTGGTATTGTTGCAGTTGATAATGAAATGCTTGTATCAAGTGATTTAATAGGAAATACAAACTCTACAATTATTGCTACTGATTTAACTCAAGTTATTGGTGGAAATATGATAAAAGTTATGAGCTGGTATGACAATGAGTGGGGATATTCTGCTAGACTTGTAGATTTAGCTGTTTATATATCGAAAAAATAAGGGATAAAATGAAGTTACAAGAGATTAAAAATATAGATATTGCTGGTAAAAAAGTTTTTATTAGATGTGACTTTAATGTTCCAGTTGATGAGTACAATAACATTACAGATGATAGAAGAATTAGAAGTGCTTTAAATACAATTAGATATTGTATTGATAATGATTGCTCTGTTATATTAGCTAGCCACTTTGGAAGACCAAAAGGTGGTTTTGAAGAGAAATACTCACTAGCACCAATTGCAAAAAGATTACATATTTTATTAAAGCAAGAGATAAAATTAGCTCCAAATGTAGTTTGTGAAAAAACTCTACAAATGGCAAAAGAGTTAAAATCTGGTGAAATAATGCTTTTAGAGAATATGAGATTTGAAGCTGGTGAAACAAAAAATGATGAAGAGTTAAGTAAAAAATTAGCTTCAATGGCTGATGTTTATGTAAATGATGCTTTTGGAGTATCTCACAGAGCTCACTCATCTGTTGAAGGTATTGCAAAATATTTTGATATAAATCATAAAGCTGCTGGATTTTTACTTGCAAAAGAGATTAAATTTTTCCACCATATTGTTGAAAATCCTAAAAGACCATTTGTATCAATAGTTGGAGGATCAAAAGTATCTGGAAAACTTGAAGCACTTTATAACCTTGTTCCAAAAGTTGATAAAATTGTAATTGGTGGCGGAATGGCATTTACATTCTTAAAAGCTTTAGGATATGAAATTGGAAAATCACTTGTTGAAGAGGATTTAATTCCTGAAGCCTTAAAAATTATGGAATTAGCAAAACAAAAAGATACAAAACTATATCTTCCTGTTGATATTGTTGTTGCTGAAGCTTTTGATGCTGAAGCTATTGCTAAAATTGTTCCAGTTCAAGAGATACCAAAATCTTGGATAGGGCTTGATATAGGACCAGCAACTGCCTTATTATTTAGTGAAGTTTTAAATGATGCAAATACTATTTTATGGAACGGTCCAATGGGTGTTTATGAGATGGAAAAATTTGCAAAAGGTAGTACAAAAATATCTCACGCAGTAGCAAGTTCATATGCAACAACTGTTGTTGGTGGTGGAGATACAGCTGATTTAGTAAGAATTACTGGTGATGAAGATGATATGACATTTATAAGCACTGGTGGTGGAGCATCTTTAGAGTTAATTGAAGGAAAAATTCTTCCTGGAGTTAAAGCTTTAGTTATTGAGGATGATAAATAAATGGCAATTATTGCAAGTAATTTTAAGACAAACCATACAAGAAAGAGTACTAAAGAGTATATTGAAAAATTAAACTCTTTTATGATTGAAAAAAGTATTCAAAATGAAGTTTTAGTATTTCCAACTTCATGCTCTTTAGACTCTTTTAATATAGTTTCAAATCTTAAAATTGGTGTTCAAAATGCTTATGCTGTAGAATATGGCTCTTTTACAGGTGAGATTGGAAGTTTACAAATTGATGAGTTTGGAATTAAAACTATATTAATAGGTCACAGTGAAAGAAGACATATTTTAAATGAGTCTCAAGAAGAGATTGCAAAAAAATATCAGTTTTACAAAAACTTAGATTTTAAAATAATCTACTGTATTGGAGAGCCTTTAGAGGTTAAAAATGAAGGTTTAGACAAAACTTTAGAGTATATTTTTGAACAATTTGTTGGTATTGATACAAGCTATGAAAATTTAATTCTTGCTTATGAGCCTGTTTGGGCAATTGGTACAGGTGTTACTGCAACAAACGAAGATATCAAAAAAGTTCACAATGCAATAAAATCAAAAATCAACAAACCTCTTCTTTACGGTGGAAGTGTTAAAGTTGAAAATGTAAGAGATATCTGCTCTATAAAAAATGTTGATGGAGCACTAATTGGAACTGCATCTTGGCAAATAGATGATTTTATACAAATTTTAGAAAATACAAAGGATTTATAATGATAATGAAGGGTAAAAAAGGTGTTATTTTAGGTGTAGCAAATGACAAATCAATTGCTTATGGAATTGCAAAAGCTTGTGCTGCACAAGGTGCTCAAATTGCATTTACATATTTAAATGATGCTCTTAAAAAAAGAGTTGAACCAATAGCTGCTGAGTTTGGAAGCTCTAATTTAGTTTATCCTTGTGATGTTTCTAAACCTGAAGAGATAGTTGCTTTAAGAGAATCTTTACAAAAAGATTTAGGCGAGATTGATTTTATTGTTCACTCAATTGCTTTTGCTCCAAAAGAGGGTTTAAGTGGAAGATTCCACAATATCTCAAAAGAGGCATTTGATATAGCAATGGATATATCTGTATTTTCATTAATTGAAGTTACAAAAGAGTTAAAACCTCTTTTATCTTCTAACTCTTCAATTTTAACATTAACTTATTATGGTGGAGAAAAATATATTCCTAACTATAACTTAATGGGAGTTGCAAAAGCAGCTTTAGATATGACTACTAAATATCTAGCAGAAGATTTAGGAAAAGATGGAATTAGAGTAAACGCTATTAGTGCAGGTCCAATCAAAACTTTAGCAGCTGCTGGAATTGGTGATTTTAGATTTATGCTTAAATGGAATGAGGCTCACTCTCCATTAAAGAAAAATGTAACAATTGATGAAGTTGGAAACTCTGGAATGTACTTGCTTAGCGATTTAAGTAGTGCGGTAACTGGTGAAATTCACCATGTTGATAGTGGATTTAATATAATGGGTATGCCAGCAGTTGAGTTTGAAGATGGAAAACCAAAAATTGCTTGGAATGGAACTGATAAATAGATATAAACTTTAATTAGGAGAATTATGAATATAGATTTTAAAACACTTGCACAAAAATATCAAACACCATATTATGTATATGATTTTGATTACATTAAAAAACAGTATACTGAGCTTAAAGAGTCATTTAGAGCAAGAAAATCTCTAATTGCATATGCAGTTAAAGCAAACTCGAATTTAAGTGTAATACAACATCTTGCAAACTTAGGAGCAGGAGCTGATTGTGTTAGTATTGGAGAGGTAAAAAGAGCTTTAAAAGTTGGAATTCCTTCATATAAAATTATCTTCTCAGGTGTTGGGAAAAGTGATGAAGAGATTAAAGAGGCTTTAACTTTAGATATTTTACTTATAAATGTAGAGAGTGCTGCTGAGTTGAACAAAGTTGAAACAATAGCAAAAGAGTTAAACAAAGTTGCAAGAATCTCTATAAGAGTAAATCCAAATATTGACCCACAAACTCATCCATATATCTCAACAGGACTACATGAAAATAAGTTCGGAGTAGATATTGATACAGCAAAAAGAATGTATATTCAGTGTAAAAATAGTGATTTTTTAGAACCAACTGGAATTCACTGTCATATTGGATCGCAACTTACTCAACTTCAACCAATTAAAGATGCTGTTAAAATTGTGGCTGACTTAGTAAGAAACTTAAAAGCTATAAAAATTGAACTATCATTTATGGATGTTGGTGGTGGTTTAGGAATTATCTATGATGAAGAGAAATTAATTGATACATATGAGTATGCACAATCAATTTTAGACTCTATGTTTGGTCTTGATTTAACTGTTATTTGTGAACCAGGAAGATTTATTGTTGGAAACTCTGGATATTTTGTAACAAAAGTTTTATATGAAAAAATAAACGGAAATAAGAGATTTGTTATTGTTGATGGAGCTATGAATGATTTAATAAGACCTGCTTTATATAATGCTTATCATAAAATTGAAGTTTTAAATGATAATAAAAACTTCTCAAATTGTAACCTTGTAGGACCTGTTTGTGAAAGTGGAGATTTTTTTGCAAAAAATATAGATTTACAAGAGACACAAAGTGATGATTTAGTGGTAATTCACAGTGCTGGAGCCTATGGATTTACAATGTCTAGTAACTACAATACAAGAGGAAGAGTTGCAGAGATTGCAGTTGAAAATGGTGTTGATAGATTAATTAGAAGAAGAGAAAAATTTGAAGATTTAATTGCTTTAGAAGAAGAGTTTATAAAATAAGGATTTTGAATGGCAAGTTGTGAAGATGGCTTACTTGAATTAAGAAATAAGCTTGATAATATTGATAATAGACTTCTTGAGCTTTTAGATGAAAGAATGCAGCTAGTTCATAAAGTTGGGGCTTTAAAAGCAAAAAGTGGTGGTGCAATATATAGACCTGATAGAGAGAAGGCTATTATTGATAGACTTGATAAAATTAATAAAGAAAAAAATGGTCTTTTAAATAGAAGTGCTATTGAAGCTCTGTTTTTAGAAATCTTTGCAATATCAAGAAATATTGAACTACCAGAAAATATTGGCTATTTAGGTCCTCAAGGAAGCTTTACACATCAAGCAGCTGAGAGTAGATTTGGAGCTATGAGCTCTTATGTATCTATTAGCTCAATTTTGGGAATTTTTAAAGAGTTAGAGTCAAAAAAGATAAAATTTGGTGTTGTACCAATTGAAAACTCTTCAAATGGAATTGTAAATGACACAATAAATGGATTTACAAATTTTAACTCAAAAATAGTTGCTGAAGTTGTATTAAATATTCATCACACACTTGCAACAACTTGTGATAAAATAAGCGATATAAAAAAAATATATTCAAAAGATATAGCATTTGATCAATGTAGAAAATTTTTAAATAATTTTGGACTAAATGAAGTTGAATTAATTCCAGTTGAATCAACAACAAAAGCTGCAAAATTAGCAGCAATTGAAGCAAATAGTGCAGCAATATGTTCTCATGTTGCAGCAAAACTTTATAATCTTCCAATCTTATTTGAAAATATTGAAGATAAAGATAACAATAAAACAAGATTCTTCATATTAAGTGATTTTGAAAATTCTCAAAGTGGAAATGACAAAACATCTATTTTGGTAAATCTTCCAGATACTCAAGGAGCACTTGTAAAATTTCTAAATGATTTTAACGATGCTGGAATAAATTTAACAAAAATAAAATCTCATATTGTTGAAGGAATATCTATATTTTTTATAGATTTTGATGGACATAAAGATGATGAAAATGTTAAAGAGGTTTTAGATAAACATAAGAGTAGTATAAAGGTTTTAGGCTCTTATGTAAAAGAGATAAAAGATATATAAATTAAGCAAGGAGCTAAAATGAAATTTAATAAAGTGTTGAAGAATTTATCAACTTATGAGGCTGGAAAACCAATTGAGTTAGTTGTAAGAGAGTATGGAATTAATCAAAAAGATGTTGTAAAACTTGCATCAAATGAGAATCCTTATGGGACAAGCCCAAAAGTTGTTGCAAAAATTGAAAGTCTTGCAAAAAATATGTACTTATATCCAGATGACTCTATGTTTGAATTAAAAGAGGCTTTGGCAAATAAGTTCAATCTTAATAGCAAAAATGTAATTATTGGTTCTGGAAGTGATCAAATTTTAGAGTTTGCAGTTCATGCAAAATGTAAAAAGAATTCAAAAGTTTTAATGGCTCAAACAACATTTGCTATGTATGAAATATATTCAAAACAAGTTGGTGCAAAGATTATCAAAACAAAATCTTCTCAACACAACTTAAAAGAGTTTAGTAAACTTTATAAAAAACATGGAGCTGATGTAATTTTTCTTTGTCTTCCAAACAATCCATTAGGGGAGTGTTTAGATAAAGATGAAGTTTATGAATTTTTAGAAACTATTGATAAAAACACATTAGTTGTAGTTGATGGTGCATATCAAGAGTATGCTAGTTTTAAAGATGAGAAAAAAAGAATCTCTCCAAAAGATTTAATAGAAAAATTTCCAAATGCAATCTATCTTGGAACTTTCTCAAAAGCTTATGCTCTTGGAGGAATGAGAGTTGGTTATGGTTTAGCAAATGAGGATATTATTTCAACTTTTTATAAAATAAGAGCTCCTTTTAATATTACAACTTTAAGCTTAGCAGCAGCTATTGAAGCTTTAAAAGATCAAGAGTTTGTAGATGATTGTATTGAAAAAAACTTTAAACAGATGAAAAGATATGAAAAATATTGCCAAGACAATGGTTTTGAATATATACCTTCATATACAAACTTCATTACGATTTTATTCAAAAACTTTATTTCAAAAGAGATTGCTCAAAAACTTTTAGAAAGAGGGATGATTATTAGAGATTTAACAGGTTATGGTCTAAATGCAATTAGAGTTACAATTGGTACTCAAGCACAAAATACTAAGTTTTTTAAACTGCTGACTGAAGTTTTAGAAGAGTTAAAATAGATTTAAAATGCAAATAAAAGATAAATCAATCGAAGAGTTAAAAGAGCTATCTTGCAAAATAAGAGAGCGAATAATTGATGTAGTATCAAGAAAAGGTGGGCACTTCTCATCAACACTTGGTGCTGTTGAATTAACTATTGGAATGCACAAAGTTTTTGATGTAAATAGTGATCCATTTATATTTGATGTTTCTCATCAATGTTATCCTCACAAACTTTTAACTTCTAGATGGGATGAGTTTGAAACAATTAGACAATTTGGTGGATTAAGTGGCTTTACAAAACCAAATGAGAGCTCTGCTGATTACTTTGTAGCTGGTCATAGTTCAACTTCTATCTCACTTGCAGTTGGTGCAGCAAAAGCTATAAAACTAAAAGGTGAAAATAGAGTTCCAGTTGTTATGATTGGAGATGGCTCTATGAGCGCTGGAATGGTTTATGAAGCTCTAAACGAATTAGGAGATTTAAAACTTCCAGTTGTAATAATTTTAAATGACAATGAAATGAGTATTGCAAAACCAATTGGTGCAATTTCAAAATATCTATCAAAAATATTAGCTGGAAAAACTTATCAAAGTTTTAAAGCAACAGTTGATAAGTTTATACGAAACAATATGCCAGAAGGTACAACTTATTTAGCAAAAAGAATTGAGAGCTCAATTAAACTAATAACTCCTGGTATTTTATTTGAAGAGATGGGAATTGATTATATAGGTCCAATTGATGGACATGATATAAAAGAGATTATAGAGACTTTAGAAATAGCTAAATCTATGAATAAACCAGTAATTGTTCACGCAAGAACTGTAAAAGGAAAAGGTTATAAAATTGCTGAAGGACAACATGAAAAGTGGCATGGAGTTGGTCCTTTTAATGTTGAAGATGGAGAGTTTATCAAAAAAAGTACACAAATAAGTGCAACTGAAGTATTTTCTAACTCTTTATTAAATTTAGCAAAAAAATATGAAAATATTGTTGGTGTAACTGCCGCCATGCCAAGTGGAACTGGAATGGATAAATTAATGAAAGAGTTTCCTTCTCGTTTTTGGGATGTAGCAATTGCTGAACAACATGCAGTTACTTCAATGGCAGCTATGGCAAAAGAGGGATTTAAACCTTTTGTTACAATCTACTCTACATTTTTACAAAGAGGTTTTGATCAGATAATTCATGATGTTTGTATTATGAATCTGCCTGTTGTTTTTGCAATGGATAGAGCTGGAATTGTTGGAAATGATGGTGAGACTCATCAAGGAGCTTTTGATATTAGTTTTTTAAGATTTATTCCAAATATGATTTTATTTGCTCCAAGAGATAACGAAACATTGGAACTATCTTTAGAGTTTGCCTATGCTTTAAATAGTCCTTGTGCAATTAGATATCCAAGAGGTTCATTTAAAGATTTAGAGTACAAAGCTTCTAAATTTGAGTTAGGAAAAGCAGAACTACTTAAAAATGGAACTTCAAATAAGCTTTTCATTGGATATGGAAGTGGTGTATCAAAAGCCATTGAAGTTGAACAGCTTCATAGTGAAGATATAGCAATATTAGATTTAAGATTTATAAAACCAATAGATAAAAATATCTTAAAAGATTTATCAAAAAAATATGACTCTTGGTATGTTTTTAGTGATTCACAAAAACAAAGCGGTGTAGCAAGTGCTATTTTAGAGGCTTTAAATGAAGAGAATATAAAAAATATCTCTTTAAAATCATTTGAATTTGAAGATAATTTTATAGAACACGGCGACACTAAGCTTGTTGAAGACTCTTTAGGTCTTCTTCCAAAACAGTTAGTTGAAAAGATAAAATAGGATATTTTATCTCCTATTTTATAAGTAAAAATTATAATATTGTTTATAAAAATAGATAAAACTAAGCTCTAATTAATAAAAATTTTCCTATGATTTCTTAAATCATTTAGGAGGATTTTATATGAAACTAAAAATTTCTTTAGCACTATTTTTAGGTGCAACTACACTTTTTGCTGATCAAGCATTAATCACAAAATCAAAAAACTTTGGTTTGGAGCCTATCCCATCGGATAAAAAAGCTTTAATGAAATTAATTGATGATAAAGCAGATCCAATAACAGATGCAAAAGTTGAACTTGGAAAAAAATTATATTTTGATCCAAGACTTTCAAGAAGTAATTTAATATCTTGTAACACATGTCATAATCTAGCACTTGGTGGAGCTGATGGTGTTCCTGTTGCAATTGGACATGGATGGACTGCAAATCCACACCACTTAAACTCTCCAACAGTTTATAACTCAGTATTTTTTAAAGCACAATTTTGGGATGGAAGAAGCCCTCACTTAGCTGATCAAGCAGCAGGTCCAATTCAAGCAGGTCCAGAGATGGCTGCACCTCCAGCACTTGTTGAAGAGAGAATTAATTCAATTCCAGCTTATGTAGATGAGTTTAAAAAAGCTTATGGGAAAAATACAAAAGTTGATTTTGATAAAATCACAAGTGCAATTGCTACATTTGAAAGAACTTTAGTTACACCATCAAGATTTGATAAATTCTTAGAAGGTGATGCTAATGCTTTAACAAAAGCTGAAAAAGAGGGATTAGAGTTATTCTTAAATAAAGGTTGTACGGCTTGTCACACAGGAATTGCTCTTGGTGGAACAATGCAACCATTCCAAGTTGCAAACCAATACAAATTTATAAGTGTTGGTGACTTTACAGGTGATGAGAACGGTATGGTTAAAACTCCATCTTTAAGAAATATAACTGAAACAGCTCCATATTTCCACAATGGACAAATCTGGTCTTTAGCAGAGGCAGTTAAAGAGATGGGTTCTGTACAATTAGGAATAGAAATTTCTGATAAAGAAGCTTCTAAAATTGTAACTTTCTTAAAATCATTAACAGGTGAAAAACCAGCTATTGTTTATCCACAACTTCCAGAATCAAACGATAAAACTCCAAAACCTTCATTTGATTAAAAACTAGGGATTTTTCCCTAGTTTTACTATTTTGCTTAACTTTAAACAAATATTTTTAAGAGTAGAATTAGCTTTTTTAAAGGCTAGGTAATCTATTTTGAAAAGTAATCTATTAATTATCATATATGGACTAATTGTTACAATGTCTGTAATGTATGCAACTCAACCACTTCAACCACTTTTAGCCACAAAATTTGAAGTAACTATTACAGAGGCTTCACTTTTTACAGCTGTTATTTTGTTTTTTTTAGCAGTTGCACCAATAATATACGGTTATATTTTAGAGAAAGTTTGTGCAAAAAAGATGTTAATAAATGCATCAATAGTTCTATTAATCACAAATATTTTTTTAGGTTTATCAAATAGTTATGAACTATTTTTATTTTTTAGAGTTTGTGAAGCATTAGTAATTCCAGCAATTTTAACTTCACTTATGAGTATTTTGGCAAATATAGATAAAGATAATATTAAATTTAATATGTCTATTTATGTTGCTGGAACAGTTTTTGGAGGACTTGTTGGAAGAGTTTTTTCAGGGTTTATTGCAACAACTTTTTCTTATGAATATGTATTTTACTCTTTGTCATTTGCTATATTTATCTCTATTTTATTAATTAAAAAACTAAACTTTAATGGTGAAGCTAATATTATAAAACCAAAAATTTTAGATGTCTTAAACATATTAAAAGATAGAAGATTTGTAATAGTATATTTTGTAATGTTTTGTATATTTTTTGTATTCTCAGGTGTTTTAAATGTGCTTCCTTTTAGAGCAAAAGAGTTATCAAGTGATTTTTCTGAGTTTCAAATTGCTCTTTTATATTTAGGATATGGAATGGGAATTTTAGTATCATTAAACTCTAAAAAAATAGTAAATTTTTTCAAGGGTGAAATAAATACCATATTATATGCAACAATATTTTTTATCTTTACTATATCATCACTATTTATAGAAAATATTTTATATCTTTTTTTACTTCTATTTTTAGTTTGTATAGGAATGTTTACAGCTCATACAGTTAGCACTCAACTTGCAAACTCTATTCAAAAATCACAAAAATCTTTAACTTCTGGAATGTATTTAACCTTTTACTATCTAGGAGGAGCAACAGGCTCACTTGTTCCATCAATGATATACAAAGCATTTAATTGGAATATAATGCTAATTGTATTTGTGATTTTACTTTTAGTTGTAGCTTTAGTTGTAGCTTTAAACAAAGAACTTTTTAAAAATTTATAATTTTAAAAAAGGTATTAATTTTTCAATGCTAAGTCCCATAGCTGTAGTTTCAAGACCAGATACCTTTTTTATATAAGGTTTGCAAAAACCTTCAACCATAATTGCTCCTGCTTTTCCAAAGCACTCACCACTTTTTAAATAGTTTAAAAGATCATCTTCTTCAAATTTTTTAAACTCATAACTTGTAATAGATATATCAATTAACTCAATAGATTTTGATTTATAAATCATACAAGTAATTACAGAAGTTTTATTTCCACTTTGAAGTTCTAGCATATTTTTTGCATCTTCATAATCTTTTGCTTTTCTTAAAAGTTTACCTTCACAAGTTACTACACTATCAGCAACCAAAAGTGGTATTTCAATCCCATATCTATTATACAACTCATCAAATTTTCTCTTTGTAGCAGCATAGCAAAACTCTTTAGGATTTGAAGTTGTTATACTATCCTCATCAAAACTTCCACCACTTTGTATAAAATCAATCTTAAAATCTTTTAGTATCTTTGCTCTTGTTGGCGAATTTGAACCAAGTCTTATCAATTTTTTCCTTTTTTCCTTGAATTATACTAAGTTTTAATATAATACGATTTTAAGATATAGGATTTTTATGTTGGCACTTTCAAGATTTTCAGGATTTTTAATATTTTTATCATTTATTTTTACACTCTACTCATACTTTTTTAATGAAAATCTTCAAATAGTAGCTGTTGTATCAATTTGGTTAGCTGCTACAATTTTGTTTTTTACATTAAAAAAGAGAAAACTTATATCAATACTTCTACTTTTATCCTTTTTATCCCTTTTATACTGCTATTTTAATGATATAAAAATAGATTTTTACAAAGCATTTAGTATAAATTTATATCTTCTAAATCTTTTAATAGCAGTTGGATTTTTAAAACTTATTGCAACTCCTAGAAGTGAAAAGGGTATTGAACTTCCAAGTGGAAAAAGCTCATTTATAAAAACATATTTAAGTATTCATCTATTTGGTTCAGTTATAAATCTATCAGCCCTACTTTTGGTTGCTGATAAAATGTACAAAAAAGGGAAATTGAGTACTTTACAAATAGTTTTACTTACTCGATCATTTGCAAGTGATGCTTACTGGTCACCTTTTTTTGTGGCATTTGCAGCTGCTATTACTTATGCTCCAAATTTACAAACGCTTACAATAATCTTTTTTGGAATATTTTTAGCAATAGCAACTTTTATAATTACGCTAATTGAAGTAAACTACAATAAAAAGTTTGATTTATCAACATTTCAAGGCTATCCTTTGTCTTTACAAACACTTTTTATTCCACTTCTATTAGCTATTTTTGTTCTATTTACTCACCATTTTTACGAAGATCTTAAAATTATTGTTTTAATCTCACTTTTCTCTTTACTTCTTACTCTTTTTATTTTACCTATAAAAAAAGGTTTTTTTGAAAGTTTTAAAATATTAAAATTTTATATTATTGATGACTTACCAAAAATGAAGAGTGAATTAACACTATTTTTAGTGGCTGGTATTTTTGGAATTTTTATAGGAACTACTCTTTTATCATTTGATTTTAAACTCCCTTTTGAAATTTTTGATTACAAAACAGCTTCAATTGTTTTACTTACTTTTATAATTTTAGGTTTTATTGGAATTCATCCAATTATATCTATATCAATTTTGGGAGATTTTTTTGTCAACGCAAATCACACTCTTCTTGCTATGACTTTTTTAATGTCATGGGCAACAACAGTATCAACCTCTCCAATATCTGGGTTAAATCTAACTTTAAGTTCAAGATACTCTTGCAATCCAAAAGAGATTTTTAAATTAAATATTGTTTATGCAATCAAGATTTATTTTGTATGTCTTATATTTTTATATCTTTTATCGCATTTTTTAAACATTTAATTTTATCTTATAATAAGATTGTAATAAAAATATATTATAATTACTTAATTTTTTTATAAGGAGTTTTTATGTCGTCACGAAATATAAAACTACTAATACCTGTTCTTGTAGCAGTTGTTATGTGGTTTATACCAGCACCAGAAGGCTTGTCACAAAATGCATGGCATTTTTTAGCAATATTTTTAGCTGTAGTTGTTGGACTTATTCTTGAACCAATTCCAGCAGCACTAATTGGTTTTGCAGGTGTGGCTTTAATAGCTGCATTAGGATTAATTGGAAATCCAACAATGAGTATAAACTGGGCTCTATCTGGTTTTAGCAATAGTGTTATTTGGTTAATATTTGCGGCTTTTATGTTTGCACTTGGTTACAAAAAAACAGGTCTTGGAAAAAGAGTATCTTTGCTAATGGTTAAATATATGGGTAAAAGCACTTTAGGTTTAGGTTATGCAGTTGCATTTTCTGATTTAGTTTTAGCTCCATTTATGCCTTCAAATACAGCAAGAAGTGCTGGAACTATCTATCCAATAGCAATTAATATTCCTCAAATTTTCAACTCACTACCAAATAATGAGCCACGAAAAATTGGATCTTATATTACTTGGGTAGCAATAGCTTCAACTTCTGTAACAAGCTCTATGTTTTTAACAGCTCTTGCTCCAAACTTACTTGCAGTTGATTTAATGGGAAGACATACACAACATACACTTACTTGGATGGAGTGGGCAACTATAATGGTTCCAATTATGATTCCACTATTTTTGCTAACGCCTTGGTTAACTTATGTTATTTATCCACCAACACAAAAGAAATCTCCTGAAGCTCCAAAATGGGCAGCTGAAGAGTTAAAAAAACTAGGAAATGTTACATTTAAAGAGTATTTAATGGCAGGACTTGCAGTTGTTGCTTTAGTTCTTTGGATTTTTGGAAAAGAGATAGGAATAAATGCTACAACAACTGCTATTTGTGTTATGACTGTTATGGTTCTTACAGGAATTATCTCTTGGGATGACTTACTAAGTGAAAAAGCTGCATTTAATGTATTTATATGGTTCGCCACTTTAGTTGCACTAGCCGATGGATTAAAAAGAGTTGGTGTTTTAGATTTTATAGGTAAAAACTCTGAATCTATGCTATCAGGACTTGATACAATGGCTTTAATAATATCTCTACTTGTTTTATTTTATGTACTTCACTACTTCTTTGCTAGTACAACTGCTCATGTTACTGCATTAGTTCCATTATTTATGGTTATTGCAACAACATTTATACCAGCAGATCAAATAATTCCATTTATGGTTTTACTTGCAGGAAGTTTAGGAGTTATGGGAATTATTACTCCTTATGGAAGTGGACCAAACCCAATTTGGTATGGTGCTGGATATATCTCTCAAGCAAAATGGTGGGGATTAGGAGCAATATTTGGTGGTTTATATCTAATATTTATAATTTTAGGTGTATTTATATTTATGTAATATATTATGAGGATGGGCTAATATCCCATCTTCAATTTAAAAAATTGTTTGTAAAATCAAAGCTATTGCCATAAAAAATAAAAAAGCTTTTATAAATTTAAAGTAACTATCTGAAGCTATCTTTTTTCTTAAATTAAAACCTATCATCAAACAGATTCCAACAATTAAAAGATTATATAAAGATATTTCTAATATCTCTTGAGTAAATGAACCATGAGCTATGAAAATAGCTATTTGAATAATTTTTCCAAACATAAAACAGAGATTTGTAGATTGAATTATCTCTTTTTTAGTATGTCTTGATTCTAAAGAATAGATAATTAATACTAATGCCATAACATTTGTTAAACCACCAATAACTCCAGCACTTAAACCAAAAATAAAAGTTGCTAAATTTGGTTTACTTCTTACCCAAGGCATTTCAAAAGATATTTTTTGGCTAAAAAGATAAAAAAGAATTGAAATTGCTAAAAGAAATTTAAATACTTCAGAATTACTATAAATCAAAATTTGTGTCCCTATTGCACTTCCAATCATTGCAATAATAGCCAAAAGATAAAACCTTTTTATGGTTTGTAAAAAATTTCCTTCAATAATTAATACACTTAAATTTAATACTAAAGTAGGAATCGCAACATATATAACAGCTGTTTTCATATCTGTCACCATTGCAAGAAGAGGAGTTGCTATCATAGGAAAGCCAAAACCAATAGTAGCTTGAACTAATGCCGATAAAAAAATAACAATAGAAGCAAAAATTAAAAATTCTGTAGTAAATTCCATAATAAATCCTAAAAAAAGGATTTATTATATATTAAAGATATTTAATTCTTGAAGTTTTTATCTAAGATTTCTAAAAACTCTTTTGGATTTTTATATCCAACAATCTTTGCACTTTTTACCTCTTGTTTATTCTCATCCCAAAATATTAACGCAGGTGGTCCAACAACTCCAAATCTTTTTTGAATTGCCTTATCATCATCACTATTTTGTGTAACATCAACTTTTAAAAGTGTAAAATTTTGAAGTCTTTTAATAACCTCATCATTTTTAAAAGTAATCTCATCTAACTCTTTGCATGAGACACACCAAGTTGCCCAAAAATCAAGCATTATAGGGTTTGAAGATTTTAAAATTGCATCTTCAAGCTCTTTTATATTTTTTATTTTTATAAATTTAAGCTCATCTTCTTTTACAAAAGATTTATTACTTGTAAACTTTTCAAGTGGTTTTAAAACATTTGTAGCACCACTAATAGCACCTACAAGTAAAATCACTCCAATAATTGTTATAACTAATCTTATTAACTCAAAGATTAAATGCGTATATATTTTTAAATAAATACCAGTTCCTAAAAATAAAAGTGCCCATAAATATATAGTTATACTTGGATTAATAACTCTTTCAAGTAGCCAAATAGCAACTGCTAACATCACTATTCCAAATATTTTTGTAACACCTTGCATCCAACCACCTGGCTTTGGCATAAATTTACCAGCTCCAGCTCCTATTAAAAGAAGGGGAACTCCCATTCCTAAACTCATTACAAAAAGTGCCAATCCACCAAGAAGTGCATCTCCTGTTTGTCCTATATAAACTAATGCTCCTGCAAGTGGAGGAGCAACACAAGGACCAACAATAAGTGCTGATAAAAATCCCATAATAGCAATTCCTAACATTCCTTGCTTCTCTTTACCATCAGTTGTTTTATTTATCTTTGTTTGTAAAGATGCTGGAAGTCTTATTTCAAAATATCCAAACATTGAAAAAGCAAGAGCTATAAATATAAGTGCAAAAACTACCAAGACATAAGGATTTTGTAAACTAGCTTGTAAGTTTGCACCAAAAATTCCTGCAATAACTCCTGCTAATGAATATGCAAAACTCATAGCTAAAACATAAACAAAAGACATTAAAAAGCCTTTTTTGGCACTCATACTCTCATTTTGAGAAGCTTTAACAATAATAGAAGACAAAATTGGAATCATAGGAAAAACACAAGGGGTAAATGCTAATAAAAGACCAAATCCAAAAAATGTTGCAAGAACAAGAATTGTGCTAGAATCTTTTAAAACAGTTGCTATTGAGTCTGTTTCACTTAAATTTTCATTTTCTAAAACTTCTTTTAAAACTGGTTTTTCGTCTCTTTTATTTAAGTTATCCTCTAAAGTTTGAACAACTACATTATTTAAATCAATAATAGTTTTTTCACTCATAGGAGCATAACAAAGCCCTGCTTTTGAGCAACCTTGAAATTTAAACTCAATTTCATACTTATTTGAATCTAGTTTTGATTTTAATAAACTATATGAAATATTTATATTTAAATCATCAAAATGAACAATAAAATCATCATAAACAACTGGTTTTGGAAGTTCTAACTCTTTTAAAAGTTCAACTTTTTTTGGTTTTGTAATATTTATTTGGAGTTTATCATCATATAAATATATATCTTTTCCTAACTCTAATTTTATAACTAAGTTATCTTCATTTTGTACAAAATTTACTTTAAAAGCCTCTTCTGGTTCTAAAACTCTATTTTCAAAATCTAGTGAAAAAGAGTAGACAAAAAGTGCTAAAAAGAGAAATATTTTTTTCATTTTCTATCCTACTTAAAATCTATTTTTGAACTCTCTAAAAGCTCTTGAGGTGTTTTTATTCCAACATACTCTTTAATTGGTTTACCATCTTTAAAGTATATTAAAGTTGGTAATTTTTTTACTCCATATCTTTTTGCTAAAACTAGTTCATCTTCAATATTAACCTTAAAAATCTCTACATTATCAGGTTTTATAATTTCGAAATCTTCTAAATTTACTGCTAATATTTTACAAGGTGGACACCAAGAGGCATAAAAATCAATAATTGCATTTTTACCCTTAATTTTTTCATCAAAATTATCAATATTTAACTTTTCATATGCATTTAAAGAGATTAAAGAAAGTAGTGCAAAAATAAAAATTTTAATCATTTATAATCCTTTTTTAAAAATAGTTTATATTATATTAAATAATAGTAAACAATTTGCTTTAAGAATTATAACTTTTAATTATGCACCAATACTATCTTTTTTTAATTTTTTTCTTTTTTGATTATCTGTAGTAGTTGGATTTACGCTATTTTGAATATAATCTATAATTTTCTGAGCTACATTAATATTTGTTGACTTCTCAATTCCTTCAAGTCCAGGACTTGAGTTTACCTCCATAACCAAAGGTCCTCTTTTTGAAATTATCATATCAACACCACAAACTCCAAGTCCCATAGCTCTAGCAGCTGCAAGTGCTGTAGTTTTTTCTTTTCTATTTAATTTATAAATAGAGGCATTTCCACCTTGATGAAGATTTGATCTAAAGTCACCTTCAGCTCCTTGCCTTCTCATTGCAGCAACGACCTCTCCACCAACTATAAATACTCTAATATCACTTCCATTTGCCTCTTCAATATACTCTTGAACAAGCAAATTTACATCCATTCCATAAAAAGCATCAAGAACAGATTTTGCAGCTTTTTTACTATCTACTAAAACAACTCCAACCCCTTGTGTCCCTTCTAAAATTTTTAAAACCAAAGGTGTTCCACCGCTTAAAGCTATTACATCTTTTGCATTTGATTTATTTGATGCAAAAACTGTTCTTGGTAAATCAACACCATTTTTTGATAGAACTTGAAGACTTCTTAACTTATCTCTACTTCTTGTAAGTGCTAAATTTCCAGTTGTTGAAAATACATCTTGCATCTCAAAGTGTCTTACTATTGCTGCACCAAAAAATGTTCTACTTGCTCCAATTCTTGGAATTATTGCATCTGGAACTTTTAAAACCTCTCCTTCATAATTTACAACAAGCTCATTTTTCATAATCTCAATTGTACATTTTAAATAATCAATAACTCTTGCTTCCCAACCTTTATTCAAAACCTCTTCATACAATCTTTTTGTCGAATAAAGATTCTCATTTCTTGACAAGATATAAATTAACATTATAGTTTCCTATTTTAATATATTTTTTTTTGAAACATCAACTAAAAAACGATTTTGCAAAAACTTTCTACCTATTAGCATAGGGTATTTCATATCTGCTCTTGAAGTTAGTGATACTACTGTTTGATAGATTTTTCCAGCAAATTCAACTTTAACTTTTATAGAGGCTCTAGTTTGAACAACTCCATTTGAACTTTTAACACTTTTTATTTTGAAAAGTGGCATTTTTACTCTTTTATTATGATAAGAGGGATGAATTTTATCTAGTAGTCTAAAGTGTACAAAATTAGAATCATCTACAAAGATATCATCGCAGTGAAGTGAGTTTGAGTAAGCTCCTGTATCAATTTTTGCATCTAAATCAAAAAGTTCTAAATCCAAAATAGATATAGGCTCTACTCTTCCTATTATTTGCAGCTGTGACATAATCACCCTTTTTTAAAATAAAGCAAATTATATCACAATAAAAAACTTAGCTCTACTTTTTTAACTCTTTTGCTTTTTGTAAAGCTAAAATAACCTCATCAATATTATCGTATGGAATATGAGATTTCCATTGAACATCTTCACCTGTTAAAGAGATTCCAATACTTACTATATCAGCAGTATTTGCTCCATAAGGCTCACTTACATTTGAAACTGTTATTTTTCCTTTTTTTGTTCCTGCTAAATCAAATTCAGCTATTTTTGTAGTTGTTGACATTTTATCTCCTTAATTTTTTTAAATTCTACATAAAGTTTCTTTTGTATATATTTAAATTAGTTAAAAATTGGCTCAGGTCTTGCCAAATAGAATCCTTGGAACTCATCTACCTCTAAATTAATTAAAATATCAAAAATCTCTTCACTATGAACAAACTCAGCAACTGTTTTTATATTTAAAGTTTTACAAAATGCTATTATTGATTTTACAATCTCATAAGAGTTTTGATCTACATTTATGTTTTTTATTAAGCTTCCATCTATTTTTACATAGTGAGGTTTTATTCTAATAATTCTTAAAAAATTTGAGTAACCACTTCCAAAATCATCAATAGCTATTTTTACACCCAAATCTTTATATTTTAAAACAAACTCCTCTAAAAAATCATAATCACTTACAGTTTCACTCTCTAAAATTTCAAAAACCAATCTTTGTCTAACACTTTGTTCTAAACTTAAAAGTTTATCTTCTAAATAATCTACAAATTCATAGTTTAAAATATCTTTGAAACTAAGATTAATTGTAATTTGTTTATCAGTTTTTAAAAGATTATCCAAACTTCTTGATATTACAATTTTAGAAAGTTGTAGATACTGCTTTGTTTTAAATGATATACCTAAAAATTTATCAGGTGTTACTATTATAGGAAGATTGTCTTCATCTTTATCTTCAATTCGCATAAGAGTTTCATATTTTTTAATATTTTTATCTTTATCAAATATTGCTTGATAATATGGAACTATTCTATTCTCTTCTACAGCTTTTTTAATCTTCTCTCTCCAATATAAAGATTGAATAATCAACTCTTTTGAATCAAGTTCATTGTTGTATATAAAATAACTTTGATTTAATGATTTCGCTTTTTTTAAAGCCATTGCAGCTGTTATTATTGGTTCATCTTGGAAAATTGAGACTCCAAGAGTCATAGAGATTGTTATATTATCTTTTAATTTTTCAACATATATTTTTCTATTTAAAAATGTTTGATTAAGTTTTTCTATTAAAATAAAAATATCTTCAATAGCCATATTCTTTGTATTTGCTAAAGCAAAAATATCTCCACTTAATCTATAAGCAGTTACTTCATAATTTATCTCAAACTCTTTTAATATTTTTCCTATTTCAACCAAAACTAATTCAGCATTTATAAAACCATAAATCTCATTTAAATCTTCAAAAGCATCTAAATCTAAAAGAATTACAACAACTGACTCTTGATCTCTTATACTATCTTCAAGAGCTTTTCTATTTTGTAAAGATGTAAGCTCATCTTTATAAAGTCTCTCTTCTACCTCTTTTTTTGCATCTACAATAACTTTATTGCATACATTTTTTGTATTCAATAAAGATTTTATGTACAAATATATAAATATTATTGATAAACTTGAACTTATTATTAATAATAGATATAAAAGATTAAAAGTTTGCAATTTTTTGACCAAACTTTACATCTTGATTTAATAAATCTTCTAAATTTACAAAATCTTTTTCCCAAAGCATAACAACCGTTGAACCCATCTTAAAGTAACCTAAGCAGTCACCTTTTGAAAATTCAATGTTGTCATAGTTATAAACTTTTATCTCTTTTGTATCACGATTTGTTTCAACTTGCTTTTCAAACTCAAAAACCATTTGACCAACATTTAGTGCACCTACAAAGACCATATAAAAGATTTTACTATTTGATTCGCACTCTAAAATAACTCTTTCGTTTTGAACAAAAAGTTCAAACTCTTTGTTTAGGTATTTTAAATTAACTGGATATAGTTTTCCAGGAACATGTATTAGTTTTTTTAATTTAAAATCAATTGGAGCGTGATATCTGTGATAATCTTTTGGTGATAGATAAAAGTTCATAAAATCACCATTTTCTACTCTTTGAAAATTTTCACTACAATAGTAAGTTAAAAGCTCTTCAACACTATATTGCATCCCTTTAATTTGAAGTGCAATATCTTTATTTAATTTTCCACATTGAGTAATTAAACTATCTGTTGGTGATATAAAAATATTAGAAGTTTTATCAAAATCTCTTTGTATTATAAACTCTCTTGTAAAAAGCTCATTTAATGATTTATAATGTTTTGCATTTTTAAACTCTTTTAAATCTAGCTTCATCAATTTTGCATAAGAACTATTGATAAATTTTTGAATAGGTCTTGGAAACTCTTTTTTTGCAAACTTCCCAAAGTATTGTGATATAAGATTTGTAATATGCATTTAAGCCCCCGTAAAAAATTAGTCTAATATTTTACCTATTTTTTGCTAGAGTTTTGCTTTTAAAAGGATATTTATGTATAAAATTGTTATTCAAGATAGATGTGACTGCTTTTATAAAAGTTCACTACAAAATAATCTTACATTTAGTTCAAAAGATGTGGCTTTAGAAAAAGCTATTGAGATAAAAAATATTATGAATAGAACTTTTTGCAAAAAACACTCATTTGAGCTTCAAGAGATGCTTAATAATTTTGTAATTAAAGTTTACAAAGATGAACCAATAAAATCTTGTTGTGGAAATGGCTGCTGTATGTAAATTGAGTTTTATATTAACAAGTAAGCTTAAACTAAGAGTTGCTTCTGTAGGATGTACCTATCTTCAGTATTATTTTTTATAAAATGGTGCAAAGAAGGTAGTTTACTAAGTTTTGTAAACAAAAATATAATATGGAGTATAAAATGAAAACTACAAAAGCAATTAAAGAGCTTGTAAAGCTTACAAAAAAAGATGAGCTAAGCAAATCACAAAAAAAAGAGTCTAAAAAACTTGTTGATGAATTAAAATCAAAAAATTCAAAACTAAAGTCTGAACTTAAAAAAACATCTAAAAAAGATAAAAAAAGAGCAAAGAGACTTAAAAACAAACAAAGTTTGATAAAAAAAGCTATTAAAAAAAGTAAATAGCTAGTTTGGTTTAGTGTAGGAAACTACACTAAACTATTTTTTTGGTTCTAAAACTATTATTTCACCATATTCTCTCATTTTGTGAGAGTTTAAACTAGCCTCTTCTCCAAATCCCCAATAAAAATCAGCTCTAATTTCACCCTTTATTGCACCACCTACATCAGCAGCAACTACGAGTTTTTTTATAGGCTCTTTTGTTACTGGATTTGTTGTTTTTATAAAAATAGGAGTTCCAAGTTCAATAAATCTTCTATCAACAGCAATATTTCTTTTTGGTGTTAAAACTGTATTTAAAGCTCCTGTTGCTATGTTTGGTGATATTTTAAAAAATATATAACTCTCATTTATATTTAAAATCTCATCAACTTTTTGTGGGTTTTCATTTAAATACTCTTTTATTTTTATACCATCAATCTCTTCAAGAGTAAAAATTCCATTTTCTACCAAATATTTACCAATAGATTTATAGGCTCTTCCATTTTGACCAACCCAAGCTAAATTTATCAAAGTTTTATCCTCTAATTCAACTCTTCCACTTCCTTGAATTTGAAGAAAAAATAGATCAATTTTATTATCTACATAAAGTATTGGTTCTAAACTTTTGCTCACTTTTGACTCTATTTGGGCTCTTGTATAGTATGGGGTTAATCTATTGTTCTCAACTCTTCCTACATTTCTATAATCTTTTAATTTACTATCATCTGAAATTACTAAATCTTGGGGTAAACCATAAACTGGATATTTATATCTTGAAGTTTTTTCAAAACTACCTTTTAAGAGTGGTTCATAATATCCTGTAATTAAACCTTGTTTGTTTTTATCTCTATCAACAATAGTATAGGCTTCAAAATTTTCAGTAAAAAACTTCTGGGCATTGTTATAATTTTCTGAGAGTTTACAAACATTTGTAAATTTTGGATTTATTTGTGATTTTTCACAATCTTTTTTAAATACTTCAAAGGCAAGTTCTAAGTCATCATCAAAAAAACCATCAATTTTTGAAAATGGTGTTTTTTGAAAACTTATCTCTTTTTGAGAACAAGAGATAAAAAACAGAGATATAAAAATAAGAGCTATTAAGTTTAAATTTCTCATAAGCATCAAGGTAGAGTTTTACTCTACCTCTGCATCGATAACATCGTCATCTTTTTTTGCTTGTTGGTTTGCTTGTCCACCTTGTCCTTGCTCACCATCTTTTTTATACATAGCTTCTGCTAATTTATGAGATTTTTCAGTTAAAACTTTTAACTTCTCTTCAATTTGCTCTTTTGTAGCATTTTCATCTTTTAAAGTCTCTTCCAAATCTGCTGCTGCATCAATAATAGCTTTTTTCTCATCTTCGCTAATTGCATTTTCATTCTCTTCTAAAGTTTTTCTTGTAGAGTGAAGCATAGCATCTGCTTGATTTCTAACTTCAATTAAAGCTTTTTTCTTAGCATCTGTCTCTTTATTTGCTTCAGCTTCAGCTACCATTTTTGCAATCTCATCATCACTTAATCCAGAGCTTCCAGAGATTGTAATTTTATTCTCTTTTCCAGTACCTTTATCTTTTGCACTTACATTTAAAACACCGTTTGCATCAATATCAAATGTTACTTCAATTTGAGGAACACCTCTTGGAGCTGCTGGAATATCTGATAATTCAAACATACCTAAAGATTTATTATCTTTTGCAAACTCTCTTTCTCCTTGGCAAACATGAATAGAAACTGCTGGTTGATTATCATCAGCTGTTGAGAAAACTTGAGATTTTTTAACTGGAATTGTTGTTCCTTTTTCAATAAGTTTTGTCATAACTCCACCTAAAGTCTCAATTCCCAAAGAAAGTGGCGTAACATCTAATAAAAGAACATCTTTAACATCACCTCTTAAAACTCCAGCTTGAACAGCAGCTCCAGCAGCAACAACTTCATCTGGATTTACACCTTTGTTTAAATCTTTTCCAAAGAAATCTCTTACAACTTGATTTGCTTTTGGTAATCTTGTAGATCCACCAACCATGATAATCTCATCAATTTCACCTTTATCTAAATTTGCATCTTTTAAAGCTGTTTTGATGTGACCTAAAGTCTCATTGATTAAATGTTCAGTCATTGACTCAAATTTTGCTCTTGTTAGAGATTTAACTAAGTGAACTGGTCCTGCATTTCCCATAGAGATAAATGGTAAGTTAATCTCTGTACTTTCAGCACTACTTAGCTCTTTTTTAGCATTTTCAGCAGCATCTTTTAATCTTTGAAGTGCCATTTTGTCATTTTTAATATCAAATCCATTCTCATCTTTGAACTCTTTTGCAAGCCAATCAATAATTGCATTATCAAAATCATCTCCACCTAAGAATGCATTTCCATCTGTACTTAATACTTCAAATGTTCCATCACCAATCTCTAGAACTGTAACGTCAAAAGTTCCTCCACCTAAATCATAAACTAAAACTTTCTCTTCACCTTTTTTATCAAGTCCATAAGCAAGTGATGCTGCTGTTGGCTCATTGATAATTCTTAATACATTAAGACCTGCAATTGTTCCAGCTTCTTGAGTCGCTTTTCTTTGTGCATCATTAAAATATGCAGGTACAGTTATAACTGCATCTGTAACTTTTGAACCTAAATACTCTTCAGCATCAGCCTTTAATTTTCCTAAAATTTTTGCTGAAATCTCTTGAGGAGTATAAACTTTTCCAGCAATCTCAACTGCTGCTGCTCCATTTCTATCTACAATTTTATATCCAACTTTACCTTGAGCCTCTTTTGCATTTGGCTCATTCATCATAAGACCCATAATTCTTTTAATAGAATAAATTGTTTTTTCAGGGTTTGTAATAGCTTGTCTTTTTGCTGGATCTCCAACTAAAATTTCACCTTTATCTGTAAATGCAACTATTGATGGAGTAGTATTTTTACCCTCTTTGTTTGGAATAATTTTTGCTTCACCATTTTCATAAACTGCAACACAAGAGTTTGTTGTTCCTAAATCTATACCAATAACTTTACTCATTTTTTCTTCCTTTTATTAAATTTTCTTTTTAAATTCGTAAATAATCTTAAATTCTATAGTTTAATGACTTTTCGGTCAAATTTTTAGTTTGCTATGCTAACCATTGAAGGTCTAAGCAATCTATCTTTTAACATATAACCTTTTTGTAACTCATTTACAATTTGTCCAGATGTGTGCTCAGGGCTATCAACTTGCATAACTGCATTGTGAACATTTGGATCAAACTCACCATCTGTATCTATTTTTGTAATATTGTGCTTTTCAAAAGTTGTTATAAAACTTTTAATTGTAAGTTCAATTCCCTCTTTTAGTTTTGGAAGTAACTCTTCGGCACTAATATTTGCATTAGCAGATGCTAATGCCATCTCTAAAGTATCAAGAGGAGTTAACAGATCTTTTGCAAACTTTTCACTTGCATAATCAATTGCTTGATATTTCTCTCTTTCTAATCTTTTTTTAATATTTTCAAAATCTGCATGTACTCTTAAAAATTTATCTTCACTCTGTTTTAACTCATCTTCAAGCCTAGCTATAACATCTTCTAAGCTATCCTCTTTTTTTTCACCAGAACAACACTCATCTTTTTTTTCACAACAATCATTTTTATCATCAATTTCTTGTTGATTACACTCAATATTATTCTCTTCTTTTAAAAGCTCTTCATTTTTGTTTTCGCTCATTTTTTCTCCTTAAAAATTTATAATTTGTTTAAAAAAATATTCATAATCTTTTGATAATTCACCAATGACAAACATTTTTGTCTCTTCATTGTCTATTTTGCACAATTTACATATTGCTATATAGTTTTGAGGTAGAAAACCATCAAAATATAAGCCCTCTTTTAACTCATCCAAAATAGTTCCTTTTAAAAATCTATTTATCGTGAACTCATCAAAATCTTTTTCTAAAGCTAGTGATAAAAACTCTTTATAGTTAAAAATTTTTAAATCTTTACTTTGTAAACTATCATTGATATTTGTATAAAGTTCATAAGCTCCAACCTCTTTTGATACTTTTAAAATATCATTTAAAGAAATCTGTACAAAATCACCTAAAAATTTAAAAAGTGCACTACTATATTTTATAGTAACTGCAAAACTTGAAAACTCTAAGATTATGTATCTATTTTCAACATTTATTAAATTTTTTAAAATATCACTGTTATCTCTTTTTAGAAAAACACAAAGACCAACTCTTTTTGACATCTCTTCTATCGCTTTGATATTAACTCCACCAAGCGAGAAATTAAGTCTATCTATCCAATACTGTTTTAAAGCTTCATTTGTAGGAGTTCTTCCACTACTTATGTGCTCTTGAGCTAAAAAACCCTCATCTACTAATTTTTTAAAATAACCTCTGATTGTAGCAGTTGAGTACTCTAGATCGTACATAGATTTTAATTGAGTTGAACCAATTGGTTCTAAATGTTCGATATATGCTTTTATAATTGATTGTAATAAAAACTCTTTTTTATCTAACAAAATTAACCTCTCTATCTTTTAGCACTCTAATGTTTAAACTGCTAAAGAATTATAGCTTATTGAGTCAATGTTTGTCAAGTATTATATTAGTAAACTTTTAAAGTTTTCTCTTCTAATATATAAATCTTTTCAACTAAGCTATCTATAAAGGTTTTTTGATGAGATACAATTATCATTGATTTTTCTATACTTTTTAAAATATCAATAAGCTTTTTTTCACCATCATCATCTAAGTTATTTGTTGGCTCATCAAGAAGTAATATTTTTGGCTCTTTTATTAAAATAGCTGCTAAAGCTACGAGTTTTTTCTCTCCACCACTTAAATCATAAATTACTCTATTTTCTAAATGCAAAATATCTAAGCTTTTTAAGATATCTAAGCTTTTTTTATATGCTTCAGCTTTTTTTACTCCCAAAGCCAATAAAGAGAACATAACATCTTCAATTACAGTAATAGACAAAAAAAAGTTATCTATATCTTGAGGTAAATATGCTATTTCATCTCTATATTTTTCATAATCCTCTTTTTTGTTGATTTTATTATGAAAAATATCTATTGTTCCACTGTTTTGATTTTTTAAACCAGCTATTATTTTAAGAAGTGTTGATTTTCCAACTCCATTTTTACCAATAATAGCAATTTTCTCTTTGTGTCCTAAATCAAAACTTACATTTTCAAATAAAATCTTCTCATCTTTTTTATATGAAATATCTTTTAAATTTATTGAACAACTCATAAAACTACCTTTAAAAAAATTATAATTGATATTAAAAATATCAAAATAGAATCAACTAAACTAAAACTATTTTCATAATTTATAAAAATTTCACCTTTAAAACCTCTTGCTTTAAAACTATCTTTTAGTTTTTCACTATTTTTAATAGTTTTTAAAAATAGTATTCCAAAAATATTTCCGTAGGTTTTATATGTAAAAATATCTGTTTTTGCTTTAAAGTTTCTGGCCTTTAAAGACTCTTTTATATTTTTAAACTCCATATTTAAATCAAAAATAGATTTAACAGTAAAATATAAAGTAGAATTAAACTTTTTAGGAAATTTTAAAATCATAAAAGCTTTTACAATATCAAAACCATTTGAAGAGTAAAATAGTAAAAGATTAAATAAAAGTATGAAATTTACTTTTAAAAAGAGATTTAAAGCTTCATTTATATTAGTTTCAAAATATAAAAAAAGAGTTAATACAAGCACAAAAAAGTTTAAAAATAGTAGTTTTCTTAAAATATTTAAAATATTTTTATAGTTTAAATATATAAGAAAAATCAGAGGAAGTATAAAAAATAGTTCAAATTTTGAGAAACTCAAAATCAAACTAAATCCAACTGCACTCAACAAAGAGATAGCTGGATTTAAACTCAACTTTTAACTCTTTTTATTATTAAAAATATAAAAGCTATCAAAATCAATCCAAAAGCTATTTTAAATATCTCAAAATAGTTTAGTTGTGTTTCTAAAACCTCTATTCTGTTTTTTAAAAAAGTATTCTCTTCTAATAACTCTTTAATTTTTTTATCTTCTTCTATTTTTTCTTTATTTTCAACTTCAGCAATCTTTTTTAAAACTTTTATATCTTTGCTAACAAAGTGCGAACTTCCTGCATCAACTGTAACCTTGAAAAAATCATTTGAGCTTTTATAGTTATACTCACCATTTTCATCTAATCTACTTTCAAAAACTAAACCATCTGATTCAATTTTAAATTTACAACTCTTGCATGGCTTAGCATTTGCAAAATATGAGTTGATATAAAGATTATCATCTTTTAAGTCTAAAAATAGATTCACCTTGTGAGCGAATAGAAATATTGGTAAAAATAAAATCAAAAAAAATCTCATATATTTAATCCTTTAAATAAATTTGGCATTGTTTTTTTTATATATAAAAACAAAAAAAGTGTAATTAACCCTTCTAAAATCATTGTTGGAATATTTACAAGAACTATTGAATATGCTGCATTTTTATACTCTTGTTTTGAAAAAACCAAAAGAATAAACATCATAATAGCTGATAAAAAAACTCCACTAAATCCAATTATAAAAAACTTTATTTTTTCATTTAACTTTTTTAAAATATTAATTTTAAATAATAAAAATACAAAATATGCGGGAATTGCTATTATTAAAACATTTGCTCCTAAAGAGCTAACTCCTCCGTACCCCAAAAGCAAAGCTTGTAAAATAAGTGCCAAAGATATAGAAAATATTGCAACACTTCCCAAAAAAATTCCAATAAAACCTAAAAGCATTAGATGAATTTGAGTAAATCCAAAGGGTATATGAATAAATGAAGCTACAAAAAAAAGAGCACTAAAAGCAGACGCTAGTGCTATTTTATCATTTGATAAATTTTTAAAAGAGTATATTAAAAATAAAGTAGCAACAGTAGTCGAAACTACTGTAACTTCAAGAGTTAAAATACCATCACTAATATGCATTTTAGTAAGCTTTTAACCAAAGTAATGCACCATTTTCAATAGGGTATTTTTTACCATTTAGCTCTTTTTCTCCCTCTTCAATAAGTGCTGCAAATCCCCACCAACCTTTATGATTCATCACAAAAGAGAAAACTCCATTTTTATCTGTTTTAATACTTTGAGTAATATGTGAAGATGTTGGAGCTTTTAAATCAAACTCATTATAAAGTTCAACTTCTACCTCAACATTTGCTTGTGGTTTTCCATCTTTTAAAACTATACCTTGAAAAATATTTCCAGCATAAAGAGCAAAAGGTTTTGTAAGTGGAACTATCTCATATTTTAAACCAATTGGCTCATCCCATCCATCTTCAACACCAAAAGCACTAACTATCACTTTTGGAACATGGCTTATAAATAAACCTTCTGACTCTTCAAAATAAGGCTCAGGTTGTACAAAAAACTTATAAACTGCTGGTTTATCTATTGAATATGAAGTTTCCCAAGCTTTGTGTTCAAACTTTTTTCTCTCTTTTAAAGGTAGAGAGTTTTTACTGTTATTTACAAAAATACCTTTTGGTTTCTCCATATTCATACCACTTTGTTCAAAAGGGTGAATAAACATAGCCTCTATTTTGATATTTGCATCTTTTTTATCTTCGATATTATCACTAGTTGGAAGAAGAGTTAAAAAATGTGCATTTGCAAAAAGAGCTGTTAATGCTAAAGCTGAAATTACTTTTTTCATGGCTTATCCTTTTTATTTTTTGCTGATTATAATTGGCTTTACTTTATAGAATATAAATTTTATAGTTTCTTATATAGTTTTAGAACTAGATTACTCTAATTCCAAACTCATAAGATACATATCTTCACCATCTGTTACTTTTAAATCAACACTTTGGCATTTTGGGCAAGCAAACTCATTTTTTTGTAACGTTGAATTAGCATTGCATCTATTACAAAAAATCTCAACTTTTTGAATATTTATTGAAAATTCTGCACTCTCACAAATAGTTTTCTCTTTAAAAGTATCAAAAGCTGTTTGAAGAAGTTCTGGCTCAACTCCACTTAAAACTCCAATTTTTACAACTACTTTTGTAACTTTTTTTGCATCATTTGACTTTGCGTGTTCTTCGCAACTCTCTAGTAGTGATTGAACAATTGAGTATTCGTGCATAATAGTCTCCTTTTTAAATCTATCATTCAAAAGTAAGCAATTAACAAATCCTTGGAAGCAGTTCACCAGTTGGTGTATCTAAAAATCTTTTTGTTCCCCAAGAACTATTTAAAATAACTTTTTGTGGGTATTGAGAAGTTACTTTTCCAATAATAGAAGCGTTTGAAGCTTCAGGAAAAGTATGTAAAACTTCAATAGCTTTTGTAGCATCATCTTTTGAAATTGCGAGTAAAAATGTTCCTTCATTTGCTAAATTTGTAGCTTCAAATCCAAGCATTTCACAAATTCCTTTTACCTCATCACTAATAGGAATTTGTTCTTCTTCTACTTCTATACAAATATTTGATTGCTTCGCCCATTCGTTTAATACAGCACTCACTCCTCCTCTTGTAGCATCTCTAAGAGCTGTTATTTTAATGTTAGCATCTATCAAGGCTTTTACTAAAGGATATAAAGAGCTACAGTCACTTTTTAAATTTGAGTTCATATCTATACCTTCACGTGCAGTAAATATTGTAGCTCCATGAGCTCCTATGTCACGGCTTACAAGAATTAAGTCATCTTGTGTAATATTGTTTGAGCTAATTCCACTATAAAGAACTTCTCCAATACCAGTTGTATTTATAAAAATCTTATCAACAGCACCTTTTGGAACTACTTTTGTATCACCACTTACAATTATCGCTTCATTTTTTGCTAACTCTTCTTTCATAGAGTTTACAATAATTTCAAGCTGTTCTACTTCAAATCCCTCTTCTATGATAACTGAACAAGTAAGATATTTTGGTTTTGCTCCCATCATTGCTAAATCGTTGCAAGTTCCACAAATGGCAAGTTTTCCTATATTTGCTCCATTAAAAAAAAGAGGAGTAACTGTAAAACTATCTGTACTAAATGCTAATGTTCCATTTTGAATAACTGCTGCATCTTCACTCTTTTCTAAAATCTCATTTTTAAAAGCTTTATAAAAAACCTCTTTTATTAACTCACTATTTTCAACTCCACCATTTCCGTGTGCTAATGTTATTGTTTTTGTCATTTATCTGTTTTCCCTACTTTTACTATACTTTTTACTTCCACTTTGAGATGTCTCAATTGGATATTTAGGATTGTGAAATTCATCCCAATTTCTATCATCACTAAACTTTTGTATTCTTTGTTTTATTTGTTCTATATCCATGTTATCTCTTTATAGTAAATTCCCATATTTATAATAAGCACTACAAGCACCCTCTGAGCTCACCATACAAGAACCAATAGGATTTGTTGGAGTACACACAGTTCCAAAGATTTTGCAATCAGTTGGTTTTGCAACACCTTTTAAAATCTCAGGACATTTACAAGCTTTATTCTCTTTTACTTCTTGTGTTGGTAATATATCTTTATAAACTATTTTTGCATTATATTTATCAAACTCATCTTTTAGTTCATAACCACTATTTTCAACCTCACCTATTCCTCTAAATTTAAAAGGAACTTTTTTAAAGTATCTGTTTATAAGCTCTTGAGCTTTTAGATTTCCATCATAAGATACAACTCTTTTATACTCGATTTCCAAATTAGCTCTTTTTTCTTTGAACTGTTTTACTATCATTGAGATACTTTGCATAACATCAACTGGTTCAAATCCACTTACAACAACTGGTTTATTATAATTTTTTGGGAACTCTTCATATATTTTGCTTCCACTAATAACACTTACATGAGATGGTCCTAAAAAAGCATCTATTTTGCAGTTTTTATCTTCTACTAAAACTCTCATAACCTCTGGAACTGTTATATGATTTATAGAAAATAGAATATTTTTTATATCTTGTTTTATCACTTGTTCTAATAAAGCACATGTCATTGGAGTTGTTGTTTCAAAACCTATTGCAAAAAAGACTACTATTTTATCTTTGTTCTCATCTGCTATTTTTAAACAATCCATTGGAGAATAAACAAATCTCACATCAGCACCTTGGCTTCTTGCTTTTTGTAAACTCCCTTTACTTCCTGGAACTTTTATCATATCTCCAAGTGTTACAAGTATCAGATCTTTTTGTAAACTTAAAATATAAGCACTATCTATTCTATCTTTTGGCATAACACAAACAGGACAACCAGGTCCATGAATAAAATTTATTTTTTTATTTATTAGTTGTGGTATTCCATACTTCATAATAGTATGAGTATGCCCTCCACAAACTTCCATAATATTTATAGTTTTATCATAATCTTTTAAATCTTCATCTATTAATTTTTTATATGCTTTTATAGTTTTAGCATCACGAAAGCCATCATATAAATCTTTTAGTTGTAACTCTTTTTCCATGATACTATCTGTTTTGACAATTTTGAGACTCTTCAATTTCTGCTAACCTATCCTCTTGCTCAATCTCTTCTATTATCTTTTCATAAAGCTTTAGTGATTCTAGGGCATACTCTTCATCTATTTTATTCATAGCAAAACCAATATGAATTAAAACATAATCTCCTACTTTTACCTCTTCATCTATTAAATCTAAACTAGCACTTCTTTCTACTCCCATAGTATCAACTACGCAAGTATTCATCTCAGGGTCTATACTTTTTATTTTTGATGGTATTGATAAACACATACAATTTTTCCTTTTATCTATTATTTGTAAAACAATTTTATGAATGATTCTGCAACGCAAGGGTAAAAATCTTTGATTTTTGGGTACCCATCGTGAAGCCTAAATGAATGAAATTGATTTTACAAATATCATCGCATTTTTCTTTTAAAATTAATCCAATCAACAACATTTTGAAGTGATTGTTTATCTTTTATAGAAACTTCCAAAATATCTACATTTGGTTTTAGTTTTCTAGCTTCTGTTTTCTCTTTTTCTATATCATATTCAAAATATGGAAGCAAATCAGTTTTTGTAAAAAGTATTAAATCAGCACTTCTAAACATAACTGGATATTTTGCTATTTTATCTTCACCTTCTGGAACTGAAACTAAAACAATGTTTAAATGAGTTCCTACATCATAAGATGCTGGACATACAAGATTTCCTACATTTTCCACAAAACAGACATCGATATTCTCTAAAGATAAGTTATGCAAACCTTTATGAACCATAAATGCATCTAAATGACAAGCACTTCCTGTTTGTATTTGAACTGCATCTATTCCTTTTGCTTTTAATCTATCTGCATCTCTTGAAGTCTCTAAATCACCCTCTACAACTGCAAATTTAAAATCAGCAATATCTACTAAATTCTCTAAAAGTGTAGTTTTTCCACTTCCAGGACTTGACATAAGATTTATTCCTAAAACTTTATGATTATCAAAATGAGCTCTATTATGTCTTGCTTCATGATCATTTTTATCTAAAATTTTTTGAATTACCGAAATTGTTTTTGCATCATTTAATTGAGGATTATGATGAATATTCTCATTTATATGCGAATGATGATTTTCGTTTGAATGATGATGCTCATGTTCATGATGATTATGTTCTTGTCCTGCTATTGTACAACCGCAATCTTTACACATTTTTATTCCCTTTTGTTTTATTCAATATTTTATTTAGTTTAACCCAAAAAGGCTAAATATAATATAATAGTTTACATCACTTATATATTTTTAGAACAAACTTGATAAACTATTTTTATGATTTGTCCAAACTGCAAAAATAGAAACTTTTATAATTTAGCAAATGATTATATAAAATGCACAAAATGTGCAAAAAAACTATCTTTGAAAAAGATAGCTAAAGATAAATTAATCATAGAAAAATTTTGTGAAAACAAAAATGCACTTCAAAGCTCAAAAGAGTTAAAGCTAAACTACAAAACTATAAAAGATAGATTTGATCTGTTTAGAAAAAAAATAGCTATATTTTTGGAAAACTCTTATCAAGATTCTATACATGATTATAGTGAATATGAAGAGTTTTATTACTTCAAACAAAGAGGAAAGAGTAAAAAAATAAAATCACTAGATGAGGCTACAAATATAATAGGATTTTACTCAAATCAAAAAGTATATACACTTCTTATGCCAAATATAAAGTATAGAACTTTTGCTACAAATGATGAGGATTTTTTTCAATATCTTCTTTGGTACAAACTTCAATCAAAAAATTCTCATAAAACAACTCTAAAACTATTTTGGGAGTTTCTTGAAGAGGAGTTAAAAAAATATAAAGGAGTAAATGAAGAAAATTTTTTCTACTACTTAAAAGAGTGTGAATTTAGATTTAACTACAAAAAAAGTGAGCAAATAGAGATTTTAAACTCTATATATTTTCAAGAGTGAAAAAAGCTTGTCCCAAAGATATATTTTCATCATTTACACTATAATTTTCTCCTATATAAATCTCTTTGTCTTTTAGTTTTTCAAATACAATTTTAAGTAAAGTTCTATTTTGAAAAACTCCACCACTTAAAACAATAGCTAAATCTTTGTATAAATTTGAGATATCAAAAATTATATTTGCAAGAGTATTTATAAATTTTGAAGCAATAATTTTTTTATCTTTTTCGAATACAAGCTCTTTTATCATTGGTGAAATATCTATAATATTGTCAATCAAATCAAAAGAGAAAGCATCTTTTATATTTGCATCATATAAATTTTCTAAATAAAGACCTGTTTGTCCTTCATACTCTTGAATATGAAGAGTATTAGCAAGTGAACAAACGGCATCAAAAACTCTTCCAAAAGAGCTTGAAAGGGGTGAATTTAAAGATTTTTGCCAAATTGTGTGTAAATTTTTTATCTCATTTTTTTCAAATATTTTTAAAAATTCCAAAGGTAAAGAGTAAATCTCTTCAAGGCAGAAGTTATCAAAAAGTAGTGATAAAGCTACTCTTTTAGGCTCTTTTATAGCTAACTCTCCACCTAAAAGTTTAAAATATTTTAGGTGATAAGCTCTTTTATACTCCTTTTGATTTGCTATAAAAACTTCTCCACCCCAAATATTTCCATCATCACCATATCCAGTTCCATCAAAACAGAATGCTAAAACATCTTTTTTTAAAGATTTCTCTGCTAAAACAGCTAAAATATGAGCATAATGATGTTGAACTTGAATTAAATTTAAATTTTTATTCTCTTTTACAAACTCTAAAGCAATTTTTGTAGTCTCATAATTTGGATGTTTATCACAAACTATAATTTCAGGTTTAAAATCATAAAAATGAAGAAAATTTTTAAGAGTTTTTTTATAATTTTCTATTGAAGCTATTGAGTTTAAATCTCCTAAATAAACAGTTGTTATAATCTTATTTTCAAAAGCTATAGTAAAAGTTGCTTTTTGATTTGCACCTAAAGCTAAAACTTTTTTTGAAAACTTTTTTTCTACTTGCAAAATATTTGGAGCAAAACCTCTACTATTTCTAAGTTTCAAAACTTTTTTGCCTACTATTTGAACTATTGAGTCATCACAACTATTTACTATTTCTCTATTATAATCAAGTACAAAATCTACTAAATTAGCAAGTTTAAAAAATATATCCTCTTTTTTTGTAACTATTGGCTCATCTTTTAAATTTGCACTTGTTGCCAAGATTGGTTTTTCTAAATTTTTAAATAGAAGATAGTGCAAAGCACTATTTGGTAAAAAAGAGCCAATAATCTCTAAATTTGGAGCTATTTGCTTTGATAAATCACTATTTTCTCTTTTTTTCAATAAGAGTATTGGTTTTTGTTTTGAGTTTAAAATCTTCTCTTCAAGCTTATTAAAATATCCATAATCTTTTAAATTTTCTATATCTTTAAACATCACAGCAAAAGGTTTTGAGGCTCTTTTTTTAAACTCTCTTATTTTTTCTATTGCTTTTGAGTTTGTAGCATCACAAACAATATGAAAACCTGATATACCTTTGATAGCTAAAATTTTTCCATCTTTTATATAGTTTGATGCTTGATTTATAGCATCTATTTTTTTAGATATTAAATTTTGATTTTTATCATATAAAAAAGTAGTTGGTCCACACTCTTCACAAGAGATTGCTTGTGCGTGATATCTTCTATTTTTAGGATTTTCAAACTCATCTTGACAATTTTTACATAAGCTAAACTCTTTTAAAGAAGTATTTACTCTATCATAAGGAATATCTTTGATTATTGAGTATCTTGGTCCACAATTTGTACAATTTGTCAAAGCATAGTTATATCTAAAACTATTTTTATCAAAAATATCTTTTATACAATCTTCGCAAATTGATATATCAGGATAAATAAGGGCACTTTTATTTTTAATATTTGAATTTGAACTTTTTTCAATTTCAAATTTATCATACTCTTTAAACTCTAAATTTTCAATCTTTATATCAAATATTTTGGCTAAAGTTGGGGGATTTAATCTAATCTCTTTTATAAACTCTATTAAATCTTCTTTTTTGGCAAAAGCTTGAATCTCAACTCCATTTTCATCATTTTTAATCCAGCCTTTTATATTATATTTTATTGCTAGATTATAGATAAATGGTCGAAACCCAACACCTTGAACAAGTCCAAAAATAGATATTTTTTGATTTATCATAAAATTTTATACCTATTTTTGAATTACAAACTCTTTGTTGTAGTAGATTTTGAAGTTTTTTGTTATGCTTTTTTCAACAAGTTGATTGAATCTAATATTTGCAAACATATCTCCACATAAACTAACACCATCAAGTTCATAATTTCCATGTAAATTATCAATCTCATTTGCTATAAAGTGGGCAAAACTTTCAATAAAACCCAAACTTATAGTCTGTTCATCAACTCCTGCTAGTTTAAAACTCATAGCTGATTTTATAAGTGGTAGATAATCAAATTTTCTATTAAAAACTTTTTTGTCGTCAAAAATTTTATAATCAATTCTAGGTCCTTTTTCAAGCAAAGAGCTTGAAGCATTGAAAATAATATCATCTTCAAAATCTAGTATAATTTTTGCTATTTTAAAATATGTAAAAAATGTTTTTTCAAGAAAATCTATTTTTGTATTTAATGCTTTATTGTAAATATTTTCAAACTTATTTTTATAGTTTTTTAGAAGCTTTTCGCCCTTTATATCTTTTTTTATAGATTCAAAAATCTCCTCTATTGAACTTGGAATATATAAATCTTCTAAAATATCAACTAAACCATTTTTTGAGTAGTAAGAGATTTTATTTTTGTTTGAAAAGCTAATATAAAAATTTATAATAGATTTCTCAAACAGTTCACTCTCTGCTAAAAGAGTCATAAACTGAGATTTATCTTTTTCTTGAAATTTATTAAAAACTATATCTAGCTTTTTTGGATATGAGTTTGATTCTAAAATAAGTTTTTTATTATCAAAACATAATATTTTTGGAATATCAAGCTTTATACTATTTTTACTTTTTACATCTAAAAAATAGTCAAAACTTGCATCTTCATTTTCAATATTTAAAAAATCAATCTTTAATTTTTTTAGCTCAAGAGTTAGTAAATATAGTGTTAAATCATTTGAATATCTTATATCTATACTTTTTTTATCAATCTTATTTTTTAATCTATAAATCTCATTAATTCTAAACTCTATCTTTGGTTTTTCAATAGTTGCAAGTGCAACGATTGAATTAATATCCTCTACAACTAAGCTACTTATATTTTCTAAGCTTACAACTAAAAGTTCACTGCTTTTGTCTATATTTTCTACTTTTGAGAATACAAAAGTTCCACTTAGAGTTTTTATTTTGATTTTTTTACCTTCATATATTAAAGAGCTTAATTTTTCAAAAAGTTTTTTATCTGATTTTACTTTTTGATTTTCAAAAATAAAAGTTGCATCTTCAAAACCTTTAGAAACTTCACAAGATTTAAAAGCATTATAAAAATCTATACTATCTTTATCTTCTACTTCTTTTATTACACTTGGAGAAAAAGAGATTATACTCTCTTCATCAAAAGAGCTTGAAGTTTCAAGAGGCAGTTTCTCAACTACTTCAACTTCCAATCCATAATAAAAAATTGAAATAGGAACATACAAAGATAAAGCATTTGAAAAATCTTCTAATATTTTCTCTTCAGCTTCTATATAAAGATAAACAAAATCTAATTTTTGATATATTTTATATTCACAATCAAACTTTTTTGCAACAAAATCTAAAAACTTCATCAAAGTTTTATTGCTTGATTTATAATTAAACTTAAACTCTAGGACCATTTTTCATATCTCTTTTAAATGAAATCTTAGCTATATCTTCTATGCTAACATCTTCTGTTTTTACTACTTTTATATCGTGTTTTAAAAGATAATCTATTATCGTTTTTTCCATAGTTTTAGAAGCTTCTATAATTTCACTACTCAAATCAAATGTAGTATCATCTGCAACTCTTTTAGGAACAATGCCTAAAACATAAGTTGTTGGTAAATCACCATTCATTTCAATCATATTTAATGTTTGAAGCATCTCAACTTCGTGAGCACTTCCTTGCCAGTTTATATTTGATGGAACTTTTCGATAATCAAAGAAAAAAACATCTCCAGCATTTGAGTTTAATGAATCAATACAATCAACTACTAAAACCTCATCATATTTTATAATTAAAGGAATAAGTCTTTGAGCCAAAGTTCCACCATCAACTAAAGTTAAACTATTTTTTGAAGATTCAAACTCATACTTTTCATCTAAATAGTGAACAAAATGAGCTCCTATTCCCTCATCTTGGAATAGGATATTTCCTATTCCTAAAATTAAGATATTCATTTATGGTCATCTTCCCATTTATATCCAGAGATAATTGAATCCATATCCCCTTTTTTTCCATAAATTGAGTTAAATACAACCAAATAGATATGTATAGGCAAGAATATCAAAAAAATCCACATGAAAATATGATGAACTTCTCTAACAACAGCTAAACCTCCCATTAAAACCTCAATTGGTCTTAAAATATCAAATAAAAATCCACCTAAACCATCATGATAAACATGTATATATAAAATCAATCCAGTTAATGAGATAACTATTAAAGAGATATAAATAGCTGAATATGCCATAAATTGTAGTGGATTATATATCCCTTTTAGTTTAGTATGTTCACCTATTAAAATATAGTATTTAATCTGTTTTATCCACATTTTTGGTGATATAAAATCCCAAAAAGATAATCTCTCTTTTTTACTTTGTCTATCAAAGAAAAATAGATATATTTTTCCAATAGTCACACAAATTAGTAAAAAACCAAAAATTATGTGCCAACTTCTCATTAAAGCATTTAAAAAGTTTGTTGGCTCACCGCCATTTAAAGAAGGAGATATAAATGGATATGCCAAATAAAATCCTGTAAAAGTTAGAGCTGTAATAGCTAAAACTCTAATCCAGTGAGTTATTCTTAACCATACAGAGTATTCATAATGTTTTTTTATCATAGTTTATTCCTTAACTATTACAAGAAAAACCATATAATGGATCTACTTTATATGTTCCTAAATCATTACCTTTTTGATCCATAACATGAACAGCACAAGCAATACAAGGGTCAAAGCTATGAATAACTCTAATAATTTCAAGAGGTTGAGATATATCTTGAACCTTTAAACCAACTAAATTTGCTTCATAAGGTCCCATTTGCCCTTTTGCATCAATTGGTCCTGCATTCCAAGTTGAAGGAACAACAGCTTGATAGTTTTCAATAACTCCATTTTTTATTCTTACCCAGTGAGATAACATTCCTCTTGGAACATCTCCCATATATCTTCCTTTATACTCTTTGTTTTTATCTATTTTATAAGATGTATAAGTAGTTTCATCTACTTTTAAATTTTCAATTAAAGTATTAAATGTCTCTAATCCATGTTTTGCAATAGCTTTTACTTGAAGCATTCTAGCAGCTGTTCTTCCTAAAGTTGTAAATAAGGCACTTTTTGGCAATTTTGTTTTTGCTAAAAATTCATCTACTATTGGAACTACTCTTTTATTTCCTTTTGCATAAGATACCAATATACAAGCAAGAGGTCCAACTTCCATAGCTTTTCCGTCATATCTTGGAGATTTTATCCATGAATATTTACCTTTTACATCTAAGACTTTAGAATCTACAAGTTCTTTATTCATTCCAACTGTTTTCATATCTTTTAAACCTGTATATTTAGGATTTGTTTTCCCATCATAAGGGTGCAGTGCTTCATCATTTTCATACCAAGAGTGAGTTGCTTCTTCTGTTATTAAATCTTCATTTATTTCAAAAACTTTTGATAAATCACCATCAAAAATAATTCCAGAATCAAATAAAAACTCTGTTTGATTTAACATCATCTCTTGATTCGCAATAAAGTTCATAACTCCAGCTTTTTTTGTAACTGATAACTCATCTTTATATACACTTGCAGCCATTACAATATCAGCATGATAAGCATTTTCTATAAACTCTGCTGCATTTTTAAATAGTGTTAAATACTCTCCCATTCTTGATGGATCCAATAAATCCATAATACATGTCACTCCACCTACACTTAAGCTTTGTGGATGTGGTTGTTTCCCTCCAAAAATAGCCATAAGTTTTGCTAAATCTCTTTGAACTTCTAAAGCTTTTAAGTAGTGAGATAATAAAATCAAGTTTTGTTCAGAAGATAATCTATAAGTTTTATGCCCCCAATAAGCATTTGCAAAAGGTCCTAATTGCCCTTTTTCTACAAACTCTTTTACTCTTGTTTTAACTTTTTTTAAATCATTTTCTCCCGTTGCTATTGGAAAATCTGCATATTTAAATGCCTCATTTGAAGCTTTTTTCTCATCTGCATCAAGAGCAGAAACAATATCAACCCAATCAAGCCCATGAAGATGATAAAAATGAACAACATGATCATGCATAAAAAGTGCCATTGACATTAAACTTCTTGTAAGTTTTGCATTTAAAGGTGGAACTATTCCTAAAGCATTTTCAACAGCTTCAATTCCAGCTTTATAGTGTGAATATGTACAAACACCACAAATTCTTTGCATTAAAAAACCTGCATCTCTAGGATCTCTATTTTTTACAATAGTTTCCAAACCTCTCCATAAAGTTGAAGATGAATAAGCTTTTTGTATTACATTATTTTCATCAACTTCAACTTCTATTCTTAAATGCCCCTCAATTCTTGTAATTGGATCAATTATAACTCTTTTATTTGACATTATTGCTCTCCTTGTGAATCTTTTGGATTTTTATATCTTGAAATAGCTGCATGTGCTGCAATACCAATTCCTGTAATAGTAAGCAATCCAACTCCTATTTTATCAGCAGTTGCATCTGCTCCAAGTCCTTTAAATACTGTATTATATAATCTATTTGCAACTGGCTCTTCAAGAGGTCCCATAGTATCCCAAAAGTTTGGTTCACTACACCCAATACAGCCATGCCCTGCTTGAATTGGCCAAGACATATGAGAATTAAACTTGTTTTTTGAACAATTATTAAAAGTATATGGTCCTTTACACCCTACTTTATATAAACAATACCCCTTTTTAGCACCTTCATCTCCAAACTCTTCAACAAACTCTCCAGCATCAAAATGACCTCTTCTTTCACATAGGTCATGAATTCTTAAACCATAAGCCCACTTTGGTCTATTATAAGCATCAAGGGCTGGTAAAGTTCCATAAAGAATATAGTGAAGCAAAGTTCCTACTATATTTTTTTCACTTGGTGGACAACCTGGAACATTTATTACTTGTTTATTAGTAACTTTAGATAAAGCTTGAGCTCCTGTTGGATTTGGAATTGCTGCTTGAACGCCACCAAAAGATGAGCAAGTTCCTATTGCAAATATTGCTAAAGCGTTGTTTGAAGCCTCTATTGCACTTTGTTCACCTGTTTTTCCATGACCACCAATAGTTAAGAAAGTAGCATTTTCTCCTGTTGGAATTCCACCCTCAACCATTAAAATATATCTTCCTTTATATTTCTCAATAGCTGATTCAAGATTATGTTCAGCTTGCCATCCAGATGCTGCCATCAAAGTTTCATGATACTCTAAAGATATATAATCAAAAATAAGTGAATCAATAGTTGGGGCATCTGTTCTAAGTAGTGATTCACTGCATCCTGTACACTCCGCCATATGTAACCAAATAATTGGTAATCTATCACTCAAAGTTGCTGCTTTTGCAATCAATGGAGAGAAGCTTGATGGAAGTGTTAACATAGCAGTCATAGCAGCAGCCCACTTCATAAAGTCTCTTCTTGAAACACCTTTTTCTTCCAAATGAGAGGCCAAAGTCTTCTCTTCTTTAAATCCCTCTAAGCTCTCTAATTGTTTTAAACGATTAGATAATTTGTTATAAAGTTCACTATTTTTCAAAAAATGCTCCTGTGTTTTATTTTTTGTTCTCTATTCTATCCTCTTTATGTTTACTATTCATTTAATATTTTACTTTTGATAGATATAAACCATTTGGTTCTATTGGAGTTTTGAATATATTTTTTTCACAATTTAACTGTTTTTTTAAATCATTAATTGTGAGTTTTTTACTATTTATTTCAAGTAAAAATCCAACCATCAATCTAATTTGACTTCTTAAATATGAGTTTGCTGTAAAATTAAATACATAAATATCTCTATATTTATAGAATTTTGTCTTAAATATCTCTCTTATTGTATTCTCTTTTTCGCTTCCAGTTTTATGAAAATATACAAAATCATGAACACCTTCAAACTCTTTTATAGCAAGTTTTAAAAGCTCTTCATCTACACTTTTTACATAAGTAATATATTTTTGATTAAATGGATTTGTAGGTTTTGTTGTGATTAAATATCTATAAGTTCTTGTTTTTGCACTAAATCTTGCATGAAACTTATCATCAACTCTTGAAATATTTAAAATCTTTATTGCTTTATCTACTCTTTTATTTATTATCTTTTTAAATTTTTCAAAATCACTCCAATAATCTGGAATAAAAGCATTAAAAACCTGTTTTGTAGCATGAACATCTCTATCTGTTCTTCCACTTAAAATAATTTTTGTATCAATATTTATTGATTTAAAGACTTTTAAAAGCTCATCTTCAACTGTATTTTTGTTTGGCTGTTTTTGACTTCCACAAAAAGCAGTTCCATCGTAAGATATTGTAAATTTTAGATTCAATTTTTAATACTCTTTTTTAATAGTTCTGCTATATAAAAGATAACTAGAGGCTATCCAAATAAATGGGATAATATAAAGTGAATGAAAAAGTAACTTATCTGCTATATATTTGATTAAAATATAATAAATTACAACTGTAACAATTGCATAAGCTGTTGTTCTATTTTTTTCATATCTTGGATTAAAATATCCAAATACTATTACAAAAAATAGTGATATTAGAGGGAAAATTGATGTTAGTATAAAAAATGTGAAATCATCAATATCTTTATTAATTTTAAAATTATTTTTCCAAAAATTATAGCTATTTGTGAACTCCTCATAATTTGAACTAGCTATTGAATCATTTATATACATTTTAGAGTAGTCAATTTGATTTACTTCATCTATATCAATTATAAAAACTTTTCCATCATCTAATCTAAAACTTAAATTTCCATCTTGATTTAAAAGATGTGCCTCTTTACTTATAATAAACTGCTCTTTATCTTTTTCAGTTTTGAAAAGTTTTACATCTTTATATTTCTTATCATCTTTTTCTGAGATATAAATAAGCCAATCTCCAAACTTTTGACCAAATTCACTCTCTTTTATATTAAAATTTGCCTCTTTTTTCTTAAAATCTAAAAATGTTTTTGTCAAATATTTTGTTTTTGGAATAAGCCCCAAAGAGATTACCAAAAGCATAGCTGAGAGCAAAATAGTAATTGGGAAAAAAATCTTTAAAACCCTAACTGGATTTAATCCAAAAGATGTAATAACTGTTAGTTCA